>DATEKP010000274.1:0-2191 GCA_035277405.1 Allostellaceae bacterium
GCGGGGAGAGGGAGAAGAGAACGCGGCGTATCAACAGCGCTCCCTCTCCCCGCGCGCGGGGAGAGGGACAGGGTGAGGGGCCACCGGTGAACTTCGGCGAAATCCTTGTCTCGGAGGCGGAGGGTGCGATCCTCGCGCACAGTTTGCGCTTGGGGGCGGTGGCGCTGAAGAAAGGCCGCGTGCTGTCAGCCGACGATGTGGCGACGCTCGCCGCCGCCGGCATCGACAGGATCGTTGCGGCGCGGCTCGATCCGGGCGATCTGCGCGAGGACGCGGCGGCCGACCGCATCGCCGCCGCCGTCGCCGGCGCCAATGTCGAACCCGCCAATGCCTTCACCGGCCGCGCCAACCTGTTCGCCGCGGCGAAGGGCGTGCTGGTGTTCGACCGCGACCGGCTCGACCGCCTCAACCTGGTGGACGAGGCGGTGACCCTCGGCACCCTGCCGCCGTTCGCTGTCGTCGAGCCGCGGCAGATGGTGGCGACGGTCAAGATCATCCCGTTCGCGCTGCCGGCAGCGGCGGTCGAGCGGGCGGCGGCGTTCGCGGCGGAAGGCGGGCCGCTGCTTAGGGTCGCGGCGTTCGCGTCGCAGCGCGTGGCGTTGATCCAGACGCGCCTGCCCGGCCTCAAGGAATCCATTCTCGACAAGACCCGCGGCGTCACCGAACAGCGCCTCGCCGCGCTCGGGTCGGCGCTGGCCAGCGAGGAGCGCTGCGCTCATGAGGCTGGCGAATTGGCGCCGCGCATCGCGGCCGCGGTCGCTTCCGGCGCCGACCTCGTGCTGGTGCACGGCGCCTCGGTCATCGTCGATCGGCGCGATGTGATCCCGGCCGCAATCGTCGCGGCGGGCGGCGAGGTGCAGCATTTCGGCATGCCGGTCGATCCCGGCAACATGCTGCTGCTCGGCCGGCTCGACGGCAAGACCGTGCTCGGGCTGCCGGGTTGCGCACGCTCGCCGAAGGAGAACGGCTTCGACTGGGTGCTGCAGCTTCTGTGCGCCGGCCTGCCGGTCGGCCGCGAAGAGATCATGCGGATGGGCGCCGGCGGCCTCCTGGCCGAGATCCCGACGCGCCCGTTGCCGCGCGCCGCAGCCAGCCCGGCCCCCGCTGAGAAGCCTGAGCGCAAGGCGCCGCCGGGGCCGCATATCGCCGTGCTGCTGCTGGCGGCCGGGCGGTCGAGCCGCATGGGCGGGCCGAACAAATTGCTGGAGCCGATCGATGGTGTGCCGATGGTGGCGCGCACCGCGCAGCGCCTCTTATCGTCGCGCGCCCGGCCGATCATCGCGGTGCTCGGCAACGCGGCCGAGTGGGTCGATGCGGCGCTCGCCCGGTTGCCGGTCGAACGGGTACGCAACCCGGCCTTCGCCGACGGCCTCTCGACCTCGCTGAAGGCGGGCCTCGCCGCCTTGCCTGCGGATATCGACGGGGTCGTCGTCTGCCTCGCCGACATGCCGCTGATCGCCGGCCGCGACATAGACAAGCTGATCGCCGCGTTCAATCCGCTGGAAGGCCGCGCGATCGTCGTGCCGACCCGCCGCGGCAAACGCGGCAACCCGGTGCTGTGGGCCCGCCGCTTTTTCCCCGAGATGGCAGAACTGGCCGGCGATGTCGGCGCCAAGCACCTGATCGGCGAGCACGCCGACCTCGTCTGCGAGGTCGAGATGGATTCGGACGGCGTGCTCGTCGATATCGACACGCCCGACGCGCTGGCCGCGCTGCGCGACCGGCTGAAGCCGAGCGCCGCCTAGAGCAGTTTCCGCTCGCCTAGACCATGCCGTCTATTTTTGGCACGGAATTGCGTCGCTCCGCCCGCGATGACAACACCGGGTGTCATTGCGAGGAGCGCAGCGACGAAGCAATCCCGATCCGGCGAGGCTCGGCGGTCGATCTGCGATCAGCCGGAGGCGGCGGCGCCGGTGTAGCGCCAGGTTTTGCTGTCGGCGACCTGTTCGGCGACGTGACGCTCCTCCAGCTGGCCGAGTGCGTGGCGGATCGACGTGAAGGCGATCGCCACGCCCTTGTCGCGCTGGATCGCGCTGCGGATTTCGGCGGGCCGCAGCGCGCGCGGCGCGGCCGACTGCAGCACTTCCTCGACCAGCCGTGCATTGGTGCCGCGCCGTGGCCGCTGCCCGGATGCGCGGCGGCCGCGTTGCGATGCTGCCGCTGCGGCACGGCGCTGGCGCCGCTGGCGGGT
>DATEKP010000275.1:0-7177 GCA_035277405.1 Allostellaceae bacterium
AGGTCGCGCCTCCCTGGCGCTGAGGGCGTGGCTTCAGCGTGCCGGACGCAACCCCTGCCAGGCCCGTGATCGTCAGCCGCGCGCCGAGCACAGCAAGGTGGTCGCTCAATTCGCCGGCCGTCGTCTGCGGGCCGATCGGCAGCGCCTCCTGCAGCAGGATCGCGCCGGTGTCGAGGCCGGCGTCCATCTGCATGATCGTGATGCCGGTTTCCTTGTCGCCGGCCAGGATCGCGCGCTGGATCGGCGCCGCGCCGCGCCAGCGGGGTAATACCGAGGCGTGCACGTTAAGGCAGCCGAGCCGCGGCGCGTCGAGGATTGCGGGAGGCAGGATCAGCACGTAGGCGGCAACGACCGCAGCGTCCGCTCCGACTGCCGCAAATTCCGCCTGCGCTTCTGGGCTGCGCAGGCTGGCTGGGCAATGCACCGGCAAGCCGTGGCGCTCGGCCAGTTGCTGCACCGGCGACGCTTGCAGCCGGTGCCCGCGCCCAGCCGGCCGCGGCGGCTGCGTGTAGACGGCGCAGATTTGGTGGCCGGCGTCGATCAGCGCAGCAAGGATCGTCGCCGCGAATTCCGGCGTCCCCATGAACACGAGATCGAGCGGGGGCAACCCTCACCCCCCCATCGCTGGCGCGATGGGTCCTCCCCTCTCCCGCAATGCGGGAGAGGGTGCCCGAGCGCGCAGCGCGAGGGCGGGTGAGGGCATTCGCGGCAGACCTACTGCGCCGCGGCGAGGGCGCGGCTCTTTTTGGCCTTGGCGAGCTTGCGCAGGATCATGCCGCGCTTCAGGGCCGAGATGTGATCGACGAACAGGACGCCGTCGAGATGGTCCATCTCGTGCTGGATGCAGGTGGCGAGGAGGCCCGTCGCCTCCAACTCGCGGATTTCGTTCTCGTGGTCGAGATAGCGCAGGCGGATCGCCGCCGGCCGCTCGACATCGGCGTAATGCTCAGGCAGGGACAGGCAGCCTTCGTTGGCCGTCGTCAACTCGTCCGAGCGCCACAGGATTTCCGGGTTGGCGATGCGCATCGGCTGCGGCTCTTCGCCCTCGCGCGCGACATCGACGACCAGCACGCGCCGCGCGACGCCGACCTGCGGCGCCGCCAGCCCGATGCCGATCGCGCGGTACATCGTCTCCACCATGTCGTCCATCAGCCGGCGCACCTCGGCATCGACGGCGGCGACCGGCTTCGCCTTCACCTTGAGGCGCGGATCGGGCGCGGTGATGATCGGCAGCAGAGCCATCAACGCTAGGTAAGCCGCGGCCCGGCGGGCGTCAATATTGCAGGAGCGCGGGCGTCCCGCCCGCATGCGGGCCGGAGGCCCGCGGTCCCAACAATCCGTTCACAGCGCCGCGTCGCGCAGGCGGGCGAGGTCGTCGAGCGAGTCCGGCATCGCCATGCACAGCACGTCGTCGAACCCGACCTCCCTGATCCAGCGCAATTTGTCGCGCGCCGCCGCCTCGCCGCCGGTCAGCATAACCGAGGCGCGGCCGCCCAGCGGCATGTTCTCGGCGTTGCCGTGCAGGTCGATGATGACGTTGGAGAGGACGGCGCGTTTCCCGCCGGCATTGCGGTAGAACGCGATGCCGGCTTCGAGTTCCTCGGGCTTCGGGTAGAGGCCGGAGGCGATCCACCCGGCGCATTGCTCGGCGGCGTAGACGATCCAGCGTTTGTTGCGCCAGGCGCCGAGCAGCAGCGCCGGCCCGCCCTCGGTGCCCGGCCACGGGGTCAGCCGGCCGCCCTCCAGCTCGTCGCCGCGCCAGCCGCGGCGCATCGTTTCGAGCGCCGGCATCAGCGCCTTGAAGCGTGCGTCGTAATCGCCGCCGACCAGGTCGAAATCGGCCTTGGTCGAGCCGCAGCCGAGGCCGAGCTGCAGCCGGTCGCCGGTCAGCGCGTGCAATGCCCCGATGCGATGCGCCAGCTCGACCGGGTGGCGCACCGGCACCTGCAAGACGCAGGTGCCGATCTCGACGCGGCTCGTGACGGCGGCGACGACGCTCATCAGCACGACCGGGTCGAGCGTCGGGCGGCCGCGGCCGAACGAGTCGGTGACCCACAGCCCAGCAAAGCCCCGGTTCTCGACGGCGCGTGCGAAATCGATAAAGCGGTCGAGCGTGCGCCCGGCCATCTCGGGCGTCCCGCGCAGTACGTTGACGACATGCACTCTCATTCGACTGGTTCTCCGCTCTCTTATCTCTATTCGGACTTGAGGAACCGCTCGGCGAGGCGCGCCAGCACGCTGACCCCGAACGGGAGCGCGCTGTCGTTGAAATCGTAGCGCGCGTTGTGCAACAGGCAGCCGCCCTCGCCGGGGCCGTTGCCGAGCCACAGCATGGCGCCCGGCACCTTTTGCAGCATGTACGAGAAATCCTCGCCGCCGAGCGACGGCGACACGTTGCGCTCGACCCGCTCGGCGCCGCACACCTCCGCCGCGACATCGGCGGCGAACTCGGCCTCGTCGGCGTGGTTGATCGTCGGCGGGTAGCCGCGCCGGTAGTCGAGCTGGGCGCTGGCGCCATACAGCGCCGCGGTCCCGCGTGCGACCTCGCCCATGCGGCGCTCCAAGAGGTCGCGCACCTCCGGCCGGAAGCTGCGCACGGTGCCGCCGATGTGCAATTCGTCGGGGATGACGTTGTAGGCCGAGCCGCCGCGCATGAAGCCGATGCTGATGATCGAGGAGTCGACCGGATCGACATTGCGCGACGGGATTGTCTGCAACGCCATGACGGTCTGCGCGCCGACCACGAACGGGTCGATGCCGTGATGCGGGTAGGCGGCGTGGCCGCCCTGCGCCTTGATGCGGATGTCGAAGCGGTCGGAGGCTGCGAGCAGCGGTCCGGCCCGTAGCGCCACATTGCCGACCGGGACGCCGGGTTTGTTGTGCAAGGCAAACACCGCGTCGCACGGGAATTTCTCGAAGAGCCCCTGCTCGACCATCACGCGGCCGCCGCCGAATCCCTCCTCGCCCGGCTGGAAAATGAAATGCACAGTGCCCTCGAAGTTGCGCGTTTTCGCCAGATAACGGGCGGCGCCGAGCAGCATCGTCGTATGCCCGTCATGGCCGCAGCCGTGCATCTTGCCGTCATGCGTCGAGCGATGCGCGAACTCGTTCAATTCCTGCATCGGCAGGCAGTCCATGTCGGCCCGCAGCCCGATCGCGCGCAGGGAATTGCCGCGCCTGAGCGTCCCGACGACGCCGGTCGTCGCGAGGCCGCGATGCACTTCGAGACCGTATTCGGCGAGCTTTTCGGCGACGATGCCCGACGTGCGCTCCTCCTCGAAACCGAGTTCGGGATGAGCGTGGATGTCGCGTCGGATCAGGGTCAGCTCATCGTGCTGGTCGAGCACCTCGGGGAGGATCGGCATGGCGGCTCCGCTGTTCGGGCCCGGTCGCAACAACCGCGGCTCAGATTGCGCCGAACGAGGGGCCGCACCATAACCGCTCCGCGCGCCAAAACGTAGCCCTCTCCGCCCTTCAGGGGGGAGAGGGAGGGGCCCGCGCCGAAGGCGTGGGAGGGTGAGGTGGGTACCGGCGAGCGCTCTGGAATCCCCCACCTCACCCTGCCCTCTCCGCTCCCGAGGGCGGAGAGGGACCGTCGAGCGGCTCAGTTGTGCTTCGAATCCAGCGATAGAGAGAACTATCCCGCTGGTTCAGCGAGGCGATTGTCGATGCATTCGGCGAACGGCACCGCGCGCTTGATGAAGCCGCTGCCGAGGAGCGCCTGGCGCAGCCGGTCGAAGCCCGGCTCGGCCAGCACCGGCATCGTCGCCCAGACGCCTTGCGCCTTATAGCGTGCCAACGAGCACGCCAACGCGGGGCGATCAAGCGCCGGGAAATAGCCGGCGATTGTCTCGGCGAGCGCCTCCGGCGCAGCGCTGGCAAGCCAGCGCTGGGTATTGGCAATCGCCCGCGTCATACGGCGGAACGGTTCGGGATCGGCGGCGAGACGGTCGCGCGTCGTGACGAACACGGTATAGCTGGTCGGCCCGCGCGCGCTCGCCGGCAGGCAGACATGCGCCCCGGCGCCGACCGCCTGCTCGACAAACGGCTCGAACAGTTGCGCGACGTCGAGGCTGCCGTCGGCCAGCGCGGCGACGTTCTCGACCATGCTCCGGCCCAAGACGCGGTCGAGGCGGGCCGGATCGATGCCGGCGTCGCGCAGATCCTGTTCGAGGCACAGCCATGGGGTCGGCACCTCGCTCGTGCTGGCGAAGCGCAGGCCGGCGAGATCGGCGAGGCGGAAATCGGGGTTGGCGTAGCGCCCGACCAGCGAAAACGGGTCGCGGCACACCACCTCGGCGAATTCGACGAGCGGCGATTGCGGGTCTTCGTCGTGGTGCTTCATGACCCGGATCGGCCCCATCCACAACACATCGACCTCGCCGGCGACGAGCGCCGCCTCGGCGCGGCCCGGCCCCGGTGACGGCAGCAATTCGACCGTCAGCCCCTCGGCCTCGTAGGCGCCCCGCGCGTGCGCCGCATAGAACGGCGCATAGAGCACGAAACGGTAGTTCTCGTAGAGACGCAGGCGGTAGGGCTGAGCCATCGCAACTCCTTTACATCAGCGAGTAGTCAATACGATGCCGCGCCTCCACGCCAGCGTCCCCAGCCTGACCCCGTGGCCCCTTTCGTCATACCGACGAAGGAACTGCAACTACTGCCATTTCGGTCCTCCGGCCATCGCATTTTTTCTCGAATCTTTGAATCAATGGACGATCAATTAACGGTACTCCGAGAACATCTGTGTTGCCGCATTGATATATTCCGAAACATCGCGGGTTTCTCTTTCGTTGGCAGAGTGAGGTCGGGCAATCGGCGTTCCGGACGCCGGATCGGCCTCGTCATTGCAATCAAGGAGAACACAAGATGGATCGCCGCCTCTTTGCCGCATTGGTCACGGCCGGTGCGCTCGCCATGGCGCCGGCCATGGCGCACCAGGTTCAGCACCCTCGACAAGCGCAGATGGGCCAGCAGAACGAGTTCCGGCCCGACGCGCAGCAGATCACGCAAATTCAGCAGAAGCTCGACCAGGAGGGCTTCAAGGCCGGTCGCCCGGACGGCAAGTGGGGTCCGCAGACCGCGCGGGCAGTCAAGGAGTTCCAGCAGCAGAATAATCTGCCGGCGACCGGCAGACTCGACGAGCAGACCCTGGCGCAGCTCGGCGTCAACCAGAACGGCGGCGAACAGATCGCGCCGCAGCAGATGACCGGCTCGTCGCAGCCGCCGCAGCCTCAGGCATCGCCGCAGGCCGGCGACTCGCAGTCGCAATTGCAGCAGAGCCAGATGTCCGGCTCCTCGCAGATGTCGAAAGAGCAGGCCGAGCAGACATTGAAGGACCGTGGTTATCAGCAGGTCCAGCTCAGCGAGCAGAACGGCAAGTTGCAAGGCACCGCGATGAAGGGCGGCAAGCAGTACGAGGTCGCCGTATCGCAGTCCGGCGAGATCACCGAAACGCCGATGCACTAAGCGAACATTGACGTGGCACCGGGGCATCCGCTCCGGTGCTGCCACTGCGCGCATGAGCCGCCGCCCCGCCGGCGGCTCATGCCGTGCTTGGCGGGGCGCCTCCGGGTGGGCTAGTTTGCCGCACCCCGTCAGCCTGGAGCGCCACCCTATGACCGATGCCGCCGCGCCGCCTAATTGCCTTGCCGGAGTCCGTGTGCTCGACCTGACGCAGTTCGAGGCCGGCCCGACCTGCACCGAGGTCATGGCGCAGCTCGGCGCCGAGGTGGTCAAGGTCGAAAACCCGAAGGGCGGCGAACCCGGCCGCATCCTCGGCACCGGCCCCAAGCCCGGCGCCGACGCCTATTATTTCATGATCTACAATGCCAACAAGAAATCGGTCACGGTCAACCTCAAGTCGCCGAAGGGCCTCGCCCTCGTCAAGGAAATGGCCAAGCAGGCCGATGTGTTCATCGAGAACATGGCGCCCGGCACGATCGAAAAGCTGGGCCTCGGCTGGGACGAACTGCACAAGCTCAACCCGCGCCTGATCTACGCTCAGGTCAAGGGCTTCGGCGAGGGCAGCCCGTACGAGCACAACCTCGCTTTTGACATGATCGCGCAGGCCGCCGGCGGCAACATGGCGATCACCGGCGAGGCCGGCCGTCGCCCGGTGCGCCCCGGCCCGACCCTCGGCGACACCGGCACCGGCATGCTGATGGCGATCTCGGTGCTGGCGGCGCTCTATCAGCGCCACACGACCGGCCAGGGACGGCGGCTGCAGGTGGCGATGCAGGACGCGCAGCTCAACTACACGCGCGGCTCGTTTGTCAATTACGCGCGCACCGGCAAGCCGCAGCAGCGCGGCGGCGCCGGGTTCGGTCCGCCGGTGCCGCCCAACGACATCTTCCCGTGCAAGCCCGGCGGGCCGAACGACTGGATCTACGTCTTCAACAGCCACAACAACCCGGAGCACTGGCGCCGCCTCGCCAAGATCCTGGGCCGGCCGGACCTGGCCGACGACCCGAACTATCTCGATCGCGACAAGCGCCTGGAGCGCGCCGACGAGGTCAATGCGATGGTGCGGGGGTGGACAACCGAGCGCAGCAAGCACGAGGCGATGGAAATTCTCGGCCGCGCGGGCATCCCGGCGGGCGCGGTCATGGACACCGCCGACCTCTTGGCCGAGCCGACGTTCGAGACGCGCGGCATGATCCAGACGCAGCACCACCCAAGTGGCGAATTGCGCATGCCGACCTTCCCAGTGCGGTTTGACGGTAAGCCGCCGAAGATCGCCCCGGCGCCGCTATTGGGCCAGCACACGGCCGAAGTGTTCGCCGATTGGCTCGGCATGAGCGAACGCGACATCTCCGGCCTCAAGGAGGAAGGGGCGATCTAACCGCGGTATCCGAGCAGATCCGACGCGAAGGGCGGGTGCAGCGCAACGCAACCCGCCGATCCCGGACGCCAGGATCGGCGGGTTGCTCCCGGCGTCACCGGGATTAACCCGCCTTACGGGACTGTTCCTCCCGCGACAGAGATTGGTGGGGGTCGCCCGAAGCGCCGGCATCTCCCGGCAAAATCTCCCTGACCGCGGCTGCCGCCGCGGCTTATGATGACAGGGAGAGGATATGAGCTGCGGGTGAGAGCGATGAGCGACGTCCAGCATTTCATCGAGGGAAAGCGGGTAGAGGGCAAAAGCGGGCGCTGGGGCGATGTGTTCAACCCGGCGACC
>DATEKP010000276.1:0-6966 GCA_035277405.1 Allostellaceae bacterium
CCGCGTCCCACCGGTGCGCCAGCCCGAGGGCGCGGCCGATCTGCGTGTCCGGGATCACCCCGTCGTGCAGAAACAGATGATCGGCGGCGAGTTCGCCGCCGTCCCACGCCACCGCCTCCAGCCGCCCGCGGCCAAATGCACGCAAGCCGCGCACGCCGCGCCGTAGCGCAATGCCGCGCCGCAGGGGCGCCAGCAGCATCGCGAGGCCGCGCGCGGCATCCCGCCGCCCTGTCCACAGCGCGCCGAGATGCCGCGCCGCGGCGGCATAATTGCCCGGCGGCGTCGTTTCGAGCAGCGCCACCGGCGGAGCGCCGGCGCGCGCCAGTTGTCGCGCCACGAGATAGAGCAGCGGCCCCTGCCCGGCCAGCACGGCCCGCCCGACCGGCACGGCGCCGACGCTCTTCAGCAGGATTTGCGCGGCGCCGGCGGTCATGACCCCGGGCAGCGTCCAGCCCGCGATCGGCACCGGCCGCTCGATCGCACCGGTCGCCAGCAGGATGCGGCGTGCCGCAACGGTCTCGCCGGCGCCGTCGCGGACCAGCGACAGGACACCTGCGGGATCGATATGCCAGACGCTCGTCCGCGGCCGGTAATCGACCGAGCCGGCGCGCAGCGCCGCGGTCAGGCGGCGGCCCGCGAGGTAATCGCCACCGAGCGGAGAGTCGTCGGCCGCACCCTCGACGGCGCGGTAGATCTGGCCGCCCGGACCGTCCTGCTCGTCGATGAGCAGCGTCGCAAGGCCGAGTTCGGCGGCCAGCACCGCCGCCGCCATCCCGGCCGGGCCGGCGCCGACGATCGCCAGATCGATCATCGAGGACCGCGGGCCTCCGGCCCGCATGCGGGCGGGACGCCCGCGTTCCCGGTTACGCTGCTCCGCCGGCCGCGCTGGCGGCGGATCGCCATGCCGGCGCGCACCGCGACCATGCAGCTCTGCCGGTTCGGCACGCCGTCGATCTCGGCGAGGCAGTCGAAGCACACGCCCATCAGGCAATAGGGGCCGCGCGCGCCGCCGCCGACCGCGCTGTCGCGCGTGCTGACCTGACCGGCGAGCAGTAGTGCCGCGGCCGCCGAAGCGCCTTCCGGCACCAGCAATGTGCGGCCCTCGACCGTCACCGGCACGGTCGCGGCCGGCGCCTCAGGCCGCAGCCGGAACATCGAAGCGGCTCGCCGAAAACGGCGCCAACGCCGCGTCGAGCGCACCCGCCGCGATCATCGGCGCGAACAGCGCGCCATGCGCCGCCGCCAGGGTCACCCCGCTATGGCAGTTGGCGGTGAAGGCACCCGGAAAGCGCGCCGACTCGTCGTAGATCGGCAGGCCGTCGGGCGGCATCACGCGCAGCGCCGCCCAGGCGCGCACGATCTGCAATTCGGCGAGCCACGGAAACGTCAGCACGGCGCGCCGGGCGATCTTTTGGATGACCGCCGGGTCTTGCGCGGTGTCGAAGCCGACCTCCTCTTCGCTGCTGCCGAGCAGGATGCTGCCCTCCGGGGTCTGGCGGATATTGCCGAGCGGCAGCGGCCAGGCGCGCGTCGTGCGCTCAGTGACAAGGATCTGCCCGCGCTGCGGCCGCACCGGCGCGCTGAGGCCGAACAGCGGCGCCAGTGCGGCGTTGCCGAGACCGGCGGCGAGCACGACACGCGGCGCCGCGACCGTCTCGTCGCCGAGCGCGATGCGGAAATCGCGGGGCGCCGCCTCGGCCGCCGCGACCGTGCGGTTCGGCAGGTAGACGCCGCCGCGCGCCGCGAACGCCCGATGCAAAGCGTGGAACAGAGCCAGCGAATTGACGTGCCCGTCATACGGCGTCCACGAGCCGCCGGTCACCGCCGGGCCGATTCCGGGCAGCATCGCGGCGAGCTCGGCGCGGTCGAGCATGCGGTACTCGAAGCCAAAATTGCCGGCCTCGCGCTGCATCTCCTGCATGATCCCCTGGCGCCGTGCCAGCTCGTCGTCGCCGAGGCAGAGCTGAACGCCCCCCTGCTGTTCGAGGCCTAGCGCGATGCCGGTATTCTCTTCGAGCTCGGCGGCGAAGCGCGGCCAGGCCGCTGCCGAGGCACGGGTCCAGCGCTGGTAATGCGGCGCGCCGAGGCCCTTGGTCTGCACCCAGACGAGGCCGAAATTGCCGCGCGAGGCGCGGTAGGCGACATCGCCTTCGTCGATCAGGACCGGCTTTAGGCCGGCGCGCGCCAGACCGTAGCCGATCGCCGTGCCGACCAGCCCGCCGCCGATCACGATCGCATCGAAGCACCGCGTCATCGCCGCCGGCTCTCGCTCCCCGACCCGCCGCCGCGATCATAGGATCGCGCGGCCGCGGGCATAAAGCGCGATCTGTCGGCGCCGAGAAAACGGTGGGCCGACCCGTCCCGATCAGCGCGCCGCGCGGGCGATCAGCGGCGGGCGCACCCACTTGCGCTTGGTCTTGTCCCAGACGAGGGTCGGCAACGGGGCGTGCTGGATGGTTGCGGCATCGGGGCAGTGCGTCGCACCGCGCTCGGCAAGAAACCGCTCGATCACGCCGAGCTCCTCGGCGCGGCCGACGGCGAGGCGAGGCGGCGGGGCGACGTGCCGTACCCTCGCCTCGCTCAGATCGAGCACGCCTGGCCGCGCTGCCTCGGCGGGCGGCGGTGCCTCGATCGCCAGTTTGTCGCGCACGTCGCGCGCCAGCCCGCCCGCTGCGGCCAGCCCGTCGGGGGCATCGTCCGCCGCCGCGCCGCAGCTCGATTCGATCGGACTGACGATGTAGCCCTTGCCCCAGCGCGCCTCGATGCGCAGCGGCAGCAGCCGGCGCAATTTGGTGATCAGCACGCGGATCGCGGTCGATTGCGCCCGGTATGGCCTGGTGTCGCCGTAAAGGTGCTGGTAGAGCGCCCGGTGGCTGACCAACTCGCCCGGGGTGTACGCCAGCCGTTCGAGGCCGCGCCACTCCATCGGGGTGAGGCGTACCGGCGCGCCATCGACCAGAACGCGGCGCTGCTCCCAGTCAATTTCCAGCCGCCGCCGCGGCGCATCGGGGCTCGCGACGGCGGCGACGGTGAGGCCGAGCGCGCCGCTCCAGCTTTGTACCGCGTCGAGCCGCGGCGAGGCCAAGCCGCCCTCCCACCGGGCGAGCAGGTGACGGTCGATGCCGCAACGCCGGCCGAGCTCATCGAGACTCCAGCCGAGCGCCTGGCGGCGCGATGTCATGTGCGCGATAAGCGGGTCTATGTCGTTCACGTCGCGGCCTCCACGCAGGAGGCGCCGGGGTTCCGGCTGCCGGAGGGGATTATCGGCAGCGGCGGAGCGCCCGGGTGTGACGCCGCTCACATGCTGAAAAAATTCTTTGCGGCCTGCCTCCGCCCATATCCGTCAGGTGAGGGCGGCGAGCGCCTCCAGGTCGCGGATCACGATGACGCCCTTCTCGATCGCGATGATGCCCGCGCGTTTCCAATCCTGCAGGTGCTTGTTGACGCTCTCGCGCGAGCCGCCGACCAGCTCGCCGAGCGTGCGCTGGGCGATCTTGACGCCGGCCCCGCCGGCTTTGGCCGGCGCGCCGTTTTCGTCGCTCATCCGCAGCAGCACCTTGGCGATGCGTGCGCCGAGATCGAGAAAGGCGAGGTCCTCGACCTGCTCGTTGGTGCGGCGCAGCCGCTCGCACAACACGGTCATCAGCTCGATGCACAAATCCGGCCGGCGGTCGAGCAGCGCCAGCAGCGAGCGGCGCGGCACGACCAGCAGCTCGCATTCGTCCATCGCCGTCGCGTCGGCGGTGCGGTCCTTGCCGTCGAGCAGCGCGATCTCGCCGAACACCTCGCCGGCGCGCATGATCGTCAGCACCATCTGCCGTCCGTCGGGCGCCGGGGAGCTGATCATGATCCGGCCCTTCAGCACCGTCATCATGCTGTTGCCGGGATCGCCCTTGGCGAAAATCTGGTCGTGCTCGGCAAAACGCGCGACCGTGGCATGCGCCAGGATCGCATCGCTGTCGGCATCGCCCAGCCGCGCAAACAAGCGGCTGGCGCGCAGCGCCTCGCGGCGCGATGCCGTCGATCCGTACATGGCTGCCTCCGCACAGTCGAGGGACAGGGCCCCGCAATGATACAATAACGCGAATGATTTTGCCCCCACGATGGCAACGATGAGCGCGCCAGGCAGCGCCCTCGACCTCCGCGAGCGGCCCTCGCCGAACCACGGCAGCCGCGGCGAGCCGCCGAATGTGCGGCCGATCGACATGCTGGTGCTGCACTACACCGGTATGCAGAGCGCGGCGGCGGCGCTCGACCGGCTGTGCGATCCCGCTTTCCGCGTCAGCGCGCATTACCTCGTCGAGGAGGACGGCACACTGTGGCGGCTCGTGGCCGAGGAACGGCGCGCCTTTCACGCCGGCATCTCATTCTGGCAGGGGGAATCGGACCTCAACTGGGTGTCGATCGGGGTCGAGATCGTCAATCCCGGCCATGAATGGGGCTACCGGCCTTTTCCCGAGCCGCAGATGGCGGCGGTCGAGCGGCTGTGCCGGGACATCCTTGCGCGCCGCCGCATCCCGCCCTACCGGGTGGTCGGCCATTCCGACATCGCGCCCGACCGCAAGAGCGACCCCGGCGAATTGTTCGACTGGCCGCGTCTCGCCAGGGCCGGCATCGGGCTGTGGCCGCCACCCGCCGCCGATCTCGCCCGACGCCGCGGCCGCGGCGTCGGGCTGGTGCACAGGACCGCCGCGCTCGCCGACCTCGCCCGCATCGGCTATCCCGTGATCGCGGGTGACGAACAGCCGGCCCTCGCCGCATTCCAGCGGCGCTTCCGCCCGGAACGCTGGGACGGGCTGATCGACGGCGAGACCTGCGGTCGGTTGCGCGAGGTGCGCATGGCGGTCGAGGCGGCGCAGGCCGCCGAACAGACTAGGCGCCGCACCCGCTTCAATTGAGCCGATCGCGCGGCGGCGGGCGCTCGCGCCGTGCCTGCGGCGGGCGCACCGCGAGCTGGCCGGCCTGGTGGTGGGCGATCTTCCAGGCGCCGTCCTCGCGCACGAACAGATTGCTGGCGATCAGCGTGCCGCCCTCCAGCTCCTCCTCGCAGACGACCAGCGCGATATCGCCGTAGAGCAGCACCTGCTCGTCGTAGCAAGCGATGCGCGGCGCGTCGGGGCTGCCGAGAATGCGCTGCCAGCTCTCGATCACCGCGCCCCGCTCGGCCAGCGCCGGCCAGCCCGGATGGATGCACGCGACCGGCGCGCGGCGCGCCCACAGCGCCTCCATCGCCGCGAGGTCGCGGGCCGAGAAGGCGCGGTAGAATTCGAGATTGGCCGCGAGCACGCCGTCGCCATCGGTCATCGCTGTCTCCCGGTTGCGCTCATCTTTGATGATCAGGCAAGGCGCCGCGCCTGCCATGTGCCGCTGCCGAACTGGCTGCGGTTGACGATACCCTGGTTCTGGTCGCTGGCGGCGCCGAGCGCGACGGTGCCCTGCATCGCGCCGTCCGCGACCCGGCCGTCGAAGCGGAACGATATCGTGCTGGCTTCGTAGCGGCCGCCGAACGTGAAGCGGACCCGGTCGCCGGCGAGTGCGCCCTCGACCGGTCCCTCGAATGATGCCGAGCGCTGCCGGCCTTCGAGCCGCCCATCGGTCTGGCGCAGCGCGAGCCGATGGGTGCGCTCGCCGTGCAGGAATTCGACCTGCAACTCCCACTCGCCCGCGATGTCCGAGACTGACGCGGCCGACTGCGGCGGGCGGTTGCTCAGCGACGCGCGCAACACCGCGACGACCGCATCGCCGACCTGCGCCGCCTCGCCCGGCTGCAAACCGAACGGCTCGACCGATATCGAATCCACGGTGGCGGAGTTGTCGTCGAGCATGATTCGCGGTTCGCCGTCGAGCACGCGCTGGCGCAGCGCCGCCCCGTCGAGCGGGTAGCGCGCCCGGTCCCAGCGTATCGTCAGCCGCGGCACCCGATCGACGCCGGCCGGTTCGACGATCTCGCCGCCGACGCCGGGCAGCTGGCCGAGCCGCTCGGCGATCGCCGCGAGGTCGGCATCCCATTTCCTGCGCTCGGCGGCCGGGTCGCGCCGCTCGAACCAGTATTCGAGCGCGGTCACAACGCCGACGACATCCTCCTTCGACACCTTCATCGGCCGGCCCAGCGCCTGGTGCGGCGACCCGTTGCGCCAGGCCGCCTGAACCAGCCGCTTGTTGCCGAGCAGCAGACCGCTGGTCTGCGGTCCGCGCAGGAACTTGCCGCCGCTGTAGATCACGAGATCGGCACCGCGTTGGAGCCACGGGCTCGGGCGCTCGATATGCTCGGAGGCGGCATCGACCATGATCGGGATGCCGCGCGGCCGCGCGATTGCAGCAATCTCCTCGAGCCGTACCGCCGACAGGTGCTCCTGCTTGCCGAGCAATACGATCAGCGCCACCGGCTCCGCGAGCGCCTGCTCCAACTCCTCGCGCGTATCGATCTCGACGATATGGCAGCCGATCATCCTGACCGCCTGATCGTAGGCAAAGCGCTGCTTCCTTGGGATGATGGCGCGGTTGACCATGCCGTCGGTGAACGGCAGGCGCAGCATCTTTACGGGATCGTTGCCGGCCACGCAGGCGGCGGTGCCGAGCGCCACGGCGGCGGCGCTGCCGCAGGTCACGATGCCCCATTCGGCCCCGGTCAATTCGGCGATGCGCCTGCCGGCCGCTTCCATCAGCTCGTCGAGGTTGACGAACTGCCGCGAGGCGGCGTCCATCGCGGCGCGCACTTCGGGCAGCATCAGGCTGCCGCCATGCATCGTGCGCACGCTGCAGCAATTGATGAACGGGCGCACGCCGAGCGTTGCATACGGATTTGCAGTCATCCGGGCCTCCGGTGGGGCAGTCGCGCGATCATACCGCGTCATCGCGAGGAGCGAAGCGGCGAAGCGCCCCGGGCACCCAATGCAGCCCTGCGGCGTCACCCCCGCGCAAGCGGGGGTCCAAGGGCAACCTTTCGCGGGAATGACGGGTAAGGGC
>DATEKP010000277.1:0-5083 GCA_035277405.1 Allostellaceae bacterium
GCGGCAGATCGATCGCCAGTTGTTTCATCGGATGCGGGTCAGGTTGGCGACCGCTTCGCCCTCCTTCTGATCCTCCGGCGGACGCGAGTCGTAGAGCGTGCTGCGCCGGTAGCGGCCGAGCGCAAAGCGCAGCAGCACGCCGATCACGGCGGCCGCCGGCACCGCGACCAGGACGCCGACAAAGCCGTAGAGGGTGCCGCCGGCGAACAGCGCGAAGATGACCCATACCGGGTGCAGGTGCACGCGGTCGCCGACCAGCTTCGGCGTCAGGAAATTGGCTTCGGCGAGCTGGCCCACGGCGAAGATGCCGATCACCACCAGGACCGGGGTCCAGGCGCCGTATTGCGAGGCCGCAAGCCCAATCGCCAGGATGAACCCGGTCGTCACGCCGAGGATCGGGATGATCGCCAAGACTCCGATCAAGAGGCCGAGCGCGAGGCCCGATTCGATCCCGGCGATGGTCAGCGCGACGCCGTAATAGACCGCGAGGATCAGGCAGACGAGCGCCTGGCCGTGCACAAAGCCGACCAGCGTATCGCTGACCAGCCGCGCCTGGCCCCGCACCGTGTCGAGCGATTGGCGCGGCAGGTACGAATCGATCTGCGCGACCATCGTCTCCCAATCGCGCAGCAGGAAGAACGTCACAATCGGCGTGACGATGACCAGCGACACGATGTTGAGAATTGCCAGGCTGCTGGTGATGACGCCTTGCAACAGGCCGACGATCCAGGTCATCGCCTCGGCCAGCTTGGCGCTCAACAGGTCGCGCAATTTGCTGACGTCCTCCGCCGGAAGCTGCTCCTGCAGCAGCTGCACGAGCCGCCCGAGCTGGTCCTGCAGCCAGCGCACGAACGACGGCGCCTGGTTGATCAGATGCACGACCTGGCCCTGGATCAGCGGCACCAGGATCACCGCGATGCCGGCCAGCCCGAGCAGGAACAACACGATGATCGCGAGGCTGGCGAGAGTGCGCGGTAATCCCAGCCGCTCGAGCCGCGCCACGCCCGGCGCCAGCACGTAGGCGATCGCAAAGCCGGTGGCGAACGGCATCAGGATGCCCTGCACCAGGCCGAGCGCCAGCGCGGCGAGCAGCAGCAGCGCGAGCCAAAACAGCAGTCGATACACCGCGGCGCTCACAGACCCCGTTCCGAACCCGACAGCGACCGCGCCCAGCGCGCGAGATACGACAGACCCGACAGCACCGTCGTCGCGCCGGCTGCGACGATCAGCAGCCATGTCGCCGCGCCGGCCTCGACATCGAGGCCGAGGCGGGCAAGCACAAAGCCGACCAACGCGATCTGCACCAGCGTGTTGACCTTGCTGACGTAGAGCGGCCCGAGCGGCTTCGGCGCCGCGGCTTTCTGCATCGCCAGAAAGCCCAGCACGATCAGCGTGTCGCGCAGCACCACCAGCACGACCAGCCACAGCGGCAATTGCCCGGCCCAGCCGAGGCTGACATAGACGCCGGCGAGCAGCATCTTGTCGGCGGCCGGGTCGAGCAGCGCGCCGAGCCGGGTCTGGCGATCGAAGCGCTTGGCGATGAAGCCGTCGACCGCATCCGACAGCCCGGCGGCGACAAACAGCCAGAAGGCGGCGCCGTAGCGCTCGTCGAGAATCAGCCAGATCGCGACCGGCACCGAGATAAGCCGCGCCAGCGTGATCAGGTTGGGCAGGTTGAACTCGATGCTCAACCCGGCATCCCGGCGGAGCGCGCCGCGCCGCAGGTCGGGGCGGGGGCTGATTTCGGGCACCATGGCGGGAGCGTCCGCGCGCGGGGACGTTACGGGCTGCGCTCGGCCGCCGAGCGTGCGAGCCGCCACATCGGGCCGCCGGGCGTCAAATCGAGGCTGATCGCCGCGAGGCCCGCCTTCAGCTGGTCGATGCCGCCGACATAGCCGATCTCGATCGTCGCCTCCTGGCGCGACAGGGCCATCAGCGAGACCTTGCGGATCGCCGGCACGCCGCTGAGGCGCTCTCGCGCATGCAGCCAGTCGTCGAGGCTGCCGATCGGCAGCACGGCGGTCAACGTCCCCTGCGGGCCATTGGTCGCCGTATCGTTTTTCCAGCCGCCGGCGACGCCGGCGACGATCCCAGCGATGCCGCGGCGCAGCAGATCGGCCTCGCTCTCGCCGGGTTTGGCGTCGAGCGGCACGGCATGGGTCGCGACGAGCTGGCCGGCGTGATAGCGCCGCACCGTCACGTCGAGCCCGGTCGAATCGCCGGCCGGTTGGGGCCGTATCGCCAGCGCCACCAGCACGTCGTCGGTGCCGTTGTGCCGTGCGATCACCGCGAGCGCTGCGCTATCGCCGGCGCGCGCCTTGTCGGCGTCGATCGCCGCGATGTCGCCGGCGTCGCCGAGCGGCACGACAAAGCGCGCCGCGCCGCTCGCCGCCGGCGGGTTTTCCCACGCCTCGCGCCACGGGTTGGGGTCGTCCCACAACGCCGCCGCCCCACCCGACTGATACACCGGCAGCACGATCAGCGGCTTGCCGGGCTCTGCCGCGACCGCAATGCCGGCGTTGCCCATCAGATGCCGGATCCCGGTCGGCTGGAAGTGGAACGTGTAGTCGGCGACATAGCGCACCGCCGACATGCGCTCGTTTGCCACCGCGAAGCTGGCGACCAGGTTGGTGATCGCCTGGTCGTCGAGCTTCGGCAGCTTGGGCGGCGCATTGCCGCCGGCCAGTTGCTGGACGACCGCGGCGAGGGCGCGGCGCTGGCCGTCGAGCCGCGCCGCGTCGCGCGCCTTGATCACGCTGTCGGCCGTGGCGTCAACGGTCACCGTCGCGGAATAAGGGTCGGCGTCGTCGGCGTGCGCCGGCGGGCCGGCAAAACCGAGCGCCAGCACGAGAAACAGGCCGGCGCCGGCGCGCCGCCACCCGCCGTCCCGGCCGGCTGCTATCCGCCACAGCGGCAAGCTCATTACCAAAGCGCCCTCGATGCCGTATCGTCGCGCTGCCGACGGCACGCGTCGGTGATAGCGCAGTTTTGCCGGGGACGCCATCGGCAGCAGCCACGCGCTGCGCCGGAGTGGCGAGGCCCTCGGCCGGATCGAAGGGGGCAATGGCGCGGCTCAGGATCGGCGTCATGATTTCGGGACGCGGCTCGAACCTGCAGGCGCTGATCGATGCCGCCGCCGATCCCAATTACCCAGCCGAGATCGTGCTGGTCATCAGCGACCGCCCCGAGGCGCCGGGGCTGATGCGCGCGGCGCGGGCCGGCATCGAAGCGCGGGCGCTGCCGCATCCGAGCCGGCCCGAATTCGCCGCCGCGGCCGATGCCGCGTTGCGGCAAAGCGGCGCAGAGCTGGTGGCGCTTGCCGGCTTCATGCGCATTCTCGACGCGAGTTTCGTCGAGGCCTGGCGCGACCGGCTCGTCAACATCCACCCCTCGCTGCTGCCCGCCTTCCCCGGCCTCAACGCGCAGCGCCAGGCGCTCGCCGCCGGCGTCAAGATCGCGGGCTGCACCGTGCATTTCGTGCGCAATGCGGTCGATACCGGGCCGATCATCGCGCAGGCGGCGGTGCCGGTGCACCCGGGCGACGACGAGGAGCGGCTTTCGGCCCGCATTCTCGCCGCCGAGCACCGGCTCTACCCGCTCGCGGTGCGGCTGCTCGCCGAGGGCCGGGTCAAAATCGTCGGCAATGCCGTCGAGATCGCCGGCGCCAGGGCGCCCGAACAGGGCATGTTCAATCCGTCGGAGGCGCTTGCCTCGGGCGCCGGTTAGGCTATACCTCGCAGCCTGGCGTCCCAATCAGCGAGGCGGATATGACTGTGGCGGATCCTGAACTCGAACGGCACCGCCGCACATGGATCGGGTTCACCTGGTTCATCCGCATCTCGCTGCTGGTGATCGTCGTCACCCTGATCCTGCTGGCGATCATCCTGCTGTAACGCGCCTCTCCCGTCATTCCCGCGCAAGCGGGAATCCAGGGCAGGCGATGAGCGGCTGCCCTGGACCCCGCTTTCGTCGGGCCTTTGCGCAACCCGCTCGGGCGTGTTGGATAACCATCGTGCGTCCTTCGAGACGGCCGCTGCGCGGCCTCCTCAGGATGACGGCTTTTCTTAACGCCACTATTGTCTTACGTCATCCCAAGGAGCGCCCCCACGGGTCCGCGCTCCGCGCGGCCCGAGGACAGGCTCCGGGCGCGTCTCGAAGGACGCAGAACGGCCCGCGGGGGTGACGGGACCCCGTCGTTCAGCCTTCCGCGAATTCCGGCATCACCTCGCGCGCGAAAATGCGCAGATGCTCGCGCGAGCCGGCGAAATCGATGACCATGATGTACTCGACGCCGCCTTCCTGCAGCCGCCTGATGCGGCGCACGATCTCGTCGGGCCGGCCGATCAGCGCGTCGCGTTCGGTGACTTCGTCCATTTCGGCGCGCGTCATGCTTTTGCGCGGCCGGCCGAGGGTTGGCGCCTCGCCGGTCGGCGACAGCGACAATTGCTGGACCTGCGCCATGAACTTGGCGCGCAACGCGCGCGCCGCCTCGCGCTCGTCGTCGTTCATCGCGATGTGCAGGGCGCGGGTGCAGCCCACCGTCGCCGGATCGAACACTCTGCCCTGCGCCTCGATCGCCCGCCGGTAGATCGAGATGCCCTCGGCCACCGTCTCCGGCCCGCCGCCCTGGCCGAGCAGCAGGTTGTAGCCCTGTTCGGCGGCGAAGCGGATCGAGGCCGGGCTGGCGGCGCCGACCCATAACGGCGGGTGCGGCTTCTGCACCGGCGCCGGCTCGATGACGACGTCCTCGTAATGCCAGTATTTGCCGCGATGCGAAAAGCGGCCCTCGCTGGTCCACGCCTTCCGCAAAAATCGAACGGTCTCCTGGTAGCGTTCCTCGGCCTCCGCCATCGGGATGCAGAAGCCGTGGAACTCGCCCCAGCGGTAGCCCTTGCCGATGCCGAAATCGAACCGGCCGCCCGACAATAGATCGAGCGTCGCGGCCTGTTCGGCGAGCAGCGCCGGGTTGTGCCACGGCAGCACCAGCACGGCGGTGCCGAGGCGCAATCTCGAGGTCTTCGCCGCCAGATAGGTCAGAAAGCCGAGCGTCGAGGAGACCTGGCCAAACCCGGTGAAATGGTGC
>DATEKP010000278.1:0-8737 GCA_035277405.1 Allostellaceae bacterium
GAGATCGTCGTCTTGCGCCGGCCGCGCCGGACCATGATCGCGGCGCCGAGCCACTGGCGGATCGGCCTCGCCGCCGCGGCCGGGCTGTTCGGCCTCTTGCTCGGCGCCGGCGGGGGCTATTTTGGCGGCGCGTTGCTGAACCCCGGCAGCCCCGCCGTCGAACGCCAGGCGGCCGCAACGGCAGCGCAGAACGCCTGGCTCGACAACGCGGCGGCTTATTACAAGCTGACCGTCAACGCCGGAGACACGATGCTGATCGACGTGCCGGCCAGCAACGATCCGAAAGCGGCGCTGCAGAAGATCAGCCAGAGCCTGCCGCAGCAGGTGCGGCTGCCGGATCTGAAGCCCTGGGGCCTGACGTTCCGCGGCGCCCGCCTGGTCGCGGTCGAGGGGAGGCCGGCGGCGCAGCTCGTCTACACCACCGACAACAAGGCGATCGGCCCCTTGACCCTGGTCATCGGCGCCTCGAAGCTGCCCGACATCCCGCCCACCTTCAACCATCGGCAGGATGTCAACCTGCTCTACTGGCGCCATCACGGCCACGCCTATGCGCTGGTCGGCAAGACCGATATCGGCTGGCTGTGGGGCATCGCCAACGACGTCGCCTGGCAGCTCGACGCGATCTGACGCCCGGCTCCTCCCGACTGTGGCGCGCCGGTCAGCGGCCGAGCGGCAGCCGCTCGGGCGAGAGCGCCGGCTCGGCGGCCTCCTCGGCGATTTCCTCGGGGGCGGCGGTCAGCCCGTTGACCTGGCCGCGCAGCCCGTCGAGATCGAGGATGATGACGACCTGGCGGTCGACGATGACGAGCTTTTGTTCGCGCAGCCTGCGCAATGTGCGGTTGACGTGCACGACAGTCAGCCCGAGATGGTCGGCGATCTGCTCCTGCGTCAGCGGCAGGTTGAAGGTCGGCCGCACGATCAACTCGCGCCGCCGCAGGCGATCGTAAAGGTCGAGCAGCATCAGGCAGATGCGCGCCTGCGCGTCGAGCCGGCCGAGGCTGACCGCGAGCCGGTAGGCGCGCCAGCGCGACTCGGCCAGCAGCGCCGTCAGATGCAGCGCGATCGCCGGGTCGGCCATCAGCCGGCGCACCTCGTCGGCGGGCAGCGCGCGGTAGGAAACCCGGGCGGCGGCGACGAACTCATGAGCCGCGGCCGACATCGTGATGTGGTCGAGGCCGATAATGTCGTTCGGCACCAGAATGTCGAGGATCGCGCGGCGCCCGTCGGCGAGGACGCAGGCGCGGTAAGCGAAACCGCTGTGCAGGCGCACGATCGGTGGCTCGGAAGCGGCGCTGCGCAGCAGCCTCGCGCCGCGTTCGGCGATGCGCGCCGGGGCCGTGAAAAAGGCGGCGTGCAGCCGGCGCGCGCCGGACAGCAGGTCTTCGCTGGCGGCGGCGGCGAAGCGCGGACGTCGGGCGAAATCCGCCGTTGCCGACGCGTTGCCCGCCGGCGGTGGCAGAGTTTCCTCGCCTCGTCCCGGCCGCAGCCAATCATTGCGATCGGATGCCATGATGCACCCCCGAGCGGTGAACATGCTCACCAAACACGCTAACGCCGGAGGCCGGCCGCCTGATGCGTCGGTCTCTCGTGCGTCGGCAAGGTGCGAACAGCGGCAAACAACGGTACGCCTCGGTGTACCGTAGCGCCAGCGAAACACGCGACGGCCGCGCCGGTCGGCCGGGTGCGGCGTGCACCGCCGCGGGTCAGGCTAAGCGCCCTCCCCCTCGATGGGGGAGGGTTGGGAGGGGGTGATCGCGCCGCGTGGAAGGCCGTCCGGTGCGGCGGGCGGCGAATTCACCCCCACCCCCGCCCTCCCCCATCAAGGGGGAGGGAGTAGGATGCGGCAAATGCGATAGCCCCGCTCTCGCGGGGGTGACAGCAAACTGATCGCATCTGGGTCAATAACGCTCTACGACGCGGCCGCGGCGAGGTCGCTCCCGGCGGCGGGCATCAGCACGAGGCCGCTCGCCAGCGGCAGCGTCAGTTCGGCGGTGAGACCGCCATCGGCGAACGCGAGCGTTCCCGCGGCGCCGATCTGCTCGCCCAGCCCGCTCTCGATAAACGTCCAGCCATAGTCGTTGGCCGCGCGTCGCCGCACCGCCGGCCCGCCCGTTTCCTGCCAGCGGATGACGAGCCGGGCGCGCGGCGAGCCGGCATCCTCGATGGCCCAGGCAAGATGAACGCGGCCCTGCGGCACCGACAGCGCGCCGTGGTCGGCGGCGTTGGCGGCCAGCTCGTGCAACGCCATGCCGAGGCCGACGACGGCGCGGGCGCGCAGCAGGACCGGCGCGCCGTCGACAACGACGCGGCCGTCGCGGGCGATACCGTAATCGCCGAGTTCGCTCGCGGCCAGGTCGGCGAGCGCGACCTCGCCCAGGCGGGCGCGCGACACCAGCTGGTACATCGCGTCGAGCGCGCGCAGCCGGTCCAGCATCGTCGCCGGCGCCGTCTCGGTGGCCTGGCTGCGCTCGACGATGCCGAGGACGATCTGCAGCATCGTCTCCACCGTATGGCTCAGCTCCTGCTGATAGCGCTCGATCTCGGCGATGCGGGTGATATCGGTAAAGGTGATCAGCACGCCGTCGATCGCCTTGCCGGCGGTGCGGTAGGGCAGGATGCGCATCAGAAAATGCGTCCTGCCGTCGCGCCGCACGAGACGACGCTCGCGCACCTCGCCGGTGGCCAAGACCGGCTCAACCTCGGTGCGCAGGTCGAACTCGCCCATTTCGCTGACGATGTCGGTCAAGGGGCGCCCGCGATCGCCTTCCATCAGGTTGAAAATGCTCTTGATCGCCGGGGTGAAGCTGCGGATCACGAGGCGCGGGTCGAGCACGACGGTGGCGATCTCGGTGCCCTCGAACAGGTTGCGCAGGCTGTCGTTGGCGCGGTCCAGCTCCTCGACCTTGCGCTGCAATTCGCTGTTGACGGTGTTGAGCTCCTCGTTGATCGATTGCGTTTCCTCGCGCGAGGTTTCCAGTTCCTCGTTGGTCGATTGCAGTTCCTCGTTGATTGAAACAAGTTCCTCGTTGGAGGATTTCAGCTCCTCGAGCGCGGTCTCGTACTCCTCGACCGTCGATTGCAACCGCTCGCGCGTATCGCGCAGCTCGCTTTCGAGGTGCTCGTCCGAGGTACGGCCGGAGGGGATGGCCGGCAGCATCTGGTCGGGGCTGAGCGACGTGCCGATATCGGTAAACACGCACAGAAACAGCGGCTCCTTGTCGTCGATCAGCGGTTCGACGGCCAGATCGACGATCTGAATGCGGCCGTCAAACTCGACGCGCAGGTCCGGACGGTGCGCCGGCCGGCGGGTCTCGGCCGCCTCGGCGAGGGCGCCGCGCAAATCCAGACGCAGGCCGCGCCGCGCCATCGAGAGAATATTGCGGGTCGGCGCGCCGGGGGCGCTTTCGAGATATTTCCCGGTGCGCGTCGAGAAATGCACGGCATCGCCGTCGCGCGTCACGACGACGTGGGCCGGGGCGAAACGCTCGACCACCCGGGTATCGACGACGTGGCGCAACGGCAGCGCGTGATTGCGCGCCGGCGGGAGCAGTTCAAGCGCGCCGCGACGGCGCGTGCCTTCCGGGACCATCAGCGGCAGCTGCAGATGCGCGGCGAGGTGCTCGCGCCGCTGAAATATGCGCTGCTGCTTGTTGACGAGCGAGAACAGCTGGGCGTGCTCGGTCAAATTTTCCGAAATGCCGAGAAACAAGTAGCCGTCCGGCCGCAGCGCATAATGAAACACCGGGATCAGCTGGCGCTGCAACATCCGGTCGAGATAGATCAGCAGGTTGCGGCAGGAGATCAGGTCGATGCGCGAGAACGGCGGATCGCGGATCACGCTGTGCGCCGAGAAGATGCACAATTCGCGCGCTTCCTTCGTCAGCGTGTAGCTGGTGCCGTCGCCGGTGAAGAAGCGGTCGAGCCGCTCAGCGCTGACATTGTGCAGCATCGCCGCCGGGTAGCGCGCGGCGCGCGCGACGCCGATCGCCGGGTCGTCGATATCGGTGGCAAAGCACACGACGCGCGGCCGCGTCCGCAGCGTTTCCATATGTTCGAGCAGCAGGATCGCCAGCGAATAAACCTCTTCGCCGGTGGCGCAGCCGGGGACCCAGACGCGGATCGTGTCGCTGGCGCCCTTGCCCTCGAACAGCTTCGGGATGACCTGGTCGGCGAGCGCCTGAAACGCCTCCTGATCGCGGAAAAAGGCGGTGACGCCGATCAGCAGGTCGTGAAACAGCGCGATCACCTCGGCGCGGTCGTTGTGCAGGCGGTCGAGGTACGGATCGATCTCCTGGATGCCCAACACCTGCATGCGGCGCTCGATGCGGCGCAGGAAGGTGCGCTCCTTGTACCCGGTAAAATCGTGGCCGACCTGGTCGCGCAGGACCTGGCAGATCTCGCGCCGCGCGTTGTCGATCCGCTCGCGTTCCGAGCGGTTGTTGCGCTGCGCGCGGGTTTCCAGCGTGCCGAGGCTGCGCGCGTACTCGACGAGGCGCGACGCCATCTCCTCGACCGGGATCTGCAGATCGACGGCGCCGGAGGCGATCGCGTTGGCCGGCATGTCAGGATAGCGCGGTGCCGAATGGTCGGTCTTCTGGGCGACCGTCAGCCCGCCCTTTTCCTTGATCGCCTTGGCGCCGAGGGTGCCGTCATGGCCGCTGCCGGAGAGGATCACGCCGATCGTCGTCTCGCCGTATTCGTCGGCGAGCGAGGCGAAAAACACATCGATCGGGTTGCGCTCGCGCGATTCCGGCTCGGGGCGCAGGCGCAGCCGGCCGCGCCGCACTGTTGCGACGGCGTTCGAGGTGATGATGTAGATATGGTCGGCCGCAATGCTCTCGCCGTCGCGCACCGCGACAATCGGCAGCGCTACCGAGCGCGCCAGAATCTGCGGCAGCGCGCTCTCGTAGCCCTGGCCGATATGGGTGACGACGACAAACGCCATGCCGGGGTCGGCCGGCATCTTTTCGAAAAATCCCTGCAGCGCCTCGACCCCGCCGGCCGACGCGCCGATGCCAACGGCAGGGAACTGATTTTCGGGCACGGCCGCTTCCTTGCCGTTTCCAGGAAGATGAGGCCGCGCCCGGCGCCGCGCAACGGCTTTGTCGCCGGGTTCCGGGCGGGCGGAGATCAGAACAGGGCGGAGCCGATCAACAGCCCGATCACCAACAGGATCACGAACAGGGCGATAAAGATAAAGAACAGGATTTTGGCGATCCCGACCGCCGCCGCGGCGATGCCGCTGAACCCGAAAATCGCCGCGACGATCGCGACGACCAGAAAGAACAGCGCCAGCTTCAGCATTCGCCTCTCCGCGATATCACCCGCAAAGAACGCACGCCCGCGCAAATGATCGCAATCCGCCGCGATTCGCGCCGCGCCGGGACCGCCGCCGCCCGGAAGCGGGACTGCAATGCGCCATCCGGCATCGGCGAGACCTTTGCGTAACCGGAAGCCTGCGAGACAAAGGTCCCGCTGCAATGCTGTGGTGCGTCCTTCGAGACGCGCCCGTCGGGCGCTCCTCAGGATGAGGCACATCGTTGATGGCATTAAGAAAAGCCCTCATCCTGAGGAGCCCGCGAAGCGGGCGTCTCGAAGGACGCACGGAGGTTTGTCCGAGGCGCTTCATAGAGTTGTACAAAGGTCCCGCATGCGCCGGGGAAGTGCGGGGGTTGCCGCCGCCGCTTCCGTGCTATAAGGCCCACGGCGCGTCGTGGAGTGCCCGCTTGCCGACCGTCTTCATCCTGAACGGCCCGAACCTCAATCTGCTCGGCGTTCGCGAGCCGGCGACTTACGGCTACGATACGCTGGCCGATGTCGAGCAGCGCTGCCTGGTGCGCGCCGCCGCGCTCGACCTGCAGGTCGAATTCCGCCAGAGCAATCACGAGGGCCAGCTGGTCGACTGGATCCAGGAGGCGCGGGACGCGGCCGACGGCATCATCCTCAACGCCGGCGCCTTGACCCATACCTCGGTGGCGATCCTCGACGCGCTGAACGCCGCCGAATTGCCGGTCATCGAGGTGCACCTGTCGAACATCTTCCGCCGCGAATCTTTCCGCCACCACTCCTATGTCAGCCTGGCGGCGCGCGGCGTCATCTGCGGGCTCGGGCCGCAGGGCTACGAACTGGCACTGGAGGCGCTGGCCAGCCTGATCGAGGCCGAGTCGGGCGAGGCATCCCCGTGAAGCTCGGCGGCAAGTTTGGCGCGAAGCTGGCCGGGCGGCGGCCGCTCGCCCCCGATCCCGAGGTGATCCGCGCGCTCGCAGGGCTGCTCGCCGAGACCGGGCTCAGCGAGATCGAATACGCGGTCGGCGACCACCGCATCCGCCTCGCGCGCGAGACGGCCGGCAAGCCCCTCCTGGTCGCGAATGGCCATGCCGCCCCGGTGCCGCCCGAGCCGCCCGCCGCGGCACCGGCCAACGGCACTGCGAACGGCGCGGTGCCGGAGGACGCGCTGACCTCGCCGATCGTCGGCATCGCCTACCTGGCGCCGCAGCCGGGCGCCGCGCCGTTCGTCAAGCTCGGCGACCGGGTCGGCGAGGGCGACACGGTCTTGATCATCGAGGCGATGAAGGTGATGAACCAGATTCGCGCGCCGCGCGGCGGCCGCGTCGCGCGCATCTTCATCGACGACGCCCAGCCGGTCGAATACGGCCAGCCCCTGCTGCTGATCGAGTGACGGGCGGACCGGGTCCGCGATGTTCGAGAAGGTGCTGATCGCCAATCGCGGCGAGATCGCGCTGCGCATCCAGCGCGCCTGCCGCGAGGCCGGCGTCCGCACCGTCGCGGTGCATTCGACGGCCGATGCGCAGGCGATGCATGTGCGCCTCGCCGACGAGACCGTGTGCATCGGCCCACCGCCGGCGCGCGGCAGTTATCTCAACATGCCGGCGATCCTGTCGGCGGCGGCGATCACCGGGGCCGACGCGATCCATCCCGGTCTCGGCTTTCTGTCGGAGAACGCCGAGTTCGCCGCGCTGGTCGAGGAGCACGGCTTTGTCTTCATCGGCCCCTCGCCCGAGCATATCGCGATGATGGGCGACAAGGTGCGCGCCAAGGCCGAGGCCCAGCGCCTCGGCATCCCGGTCGTGCCGGGATCGCCCGAGGCGGTGCGCGACTTCGCCGAAGGCGAGAGTGCGGCCCGCGAGATCGGCTACCCGGTCCTGCTCAAGGCATCGGCCGGCGGCGGCGGGCGCGGCATGAAACTGGCGCGCGACCCGGCCGAACTCGCCCAGATGCTGCCTTTGGCGCAGGCCGAGGCGAGGGCGGCCTTCGGCGACGACCGCGTCTATCTCGAACGCTTTCTCGACCGACCGCGCCACATCGAGGTGCAATTGCTCGCCGACGGCAAGGGCGGCGTCGTGCATCTCGGCGAGCGCGACTGCTCGTTGCAGCGTTCGCACCAGAAGATCCTGGAGGAAAGCCCGTCGCCGGCGCTCGACCCGGCCGCGCGCGAGCGGCTCTTCGCGGTCGCGGTCGCCGCGGTGCGCCGGCTCGGCTACCGCAATACCGGCACGATCGAGTTTCTCTACCAGGACGGCGAGTTCTACTTTATCGAGATGAACACGCGGCTGCAGGTCGAGCACCCGGTCAGCGAGATGGTCAGCGGCATCGATATCGTGCGCGAGCAGTTGCGCATCGCCGCCGGCATGCCGCTCGGCTTCGCGCAGGGCGACATCGCGCTGCGCGGCCACGCCATCGAATGCCGCATCAATGCGGAGAGCCCCGAGAATTTCCGGCCGTCGCCCGGGCGGATCGGCGAATACCACGCGCCGGGCGGCTTCGGCATCCGGGTCGACAGCGCACTCTACCAGGGCTACGAAGTGCCGCCTTATTACGACAGCCTGGTCGCCAAGCTGATCGCGCACGGCAGCGACCGCGAGGACTGCGCGATGCGGCTCGCCCGCGCGCTCGACGAATACGTGATCGGCGGCATCGAGACGACGATCCCGCTGCACCAGCGCCTGGTCGAAGACGCCGAGTTCCGCGCCGGCGCCTTTGATATCCACTGGCTCGAACGGTTCCTCGGGCGCGAGCAATGAGAATGGTTCCCCATCATCTCGCATCCCCGGCGCAAGCCGGGGTCCATCCCGGCCGTGGGTCCCGGCGTTCGCCGGGAGTGCGGTAAATACGGCGGGGTATGATCCGGCTGACCCCCGACATCCTGCTGCAGGCCTATGCTGCCGGCGTCTTCCCGATGGCGGAATCGGCCGACGACCCGGAGCTGTTCTGGGTCGATCCGACGCGCCGCGGCATCATCCCGCTCGACGGCTTTCACGTGCCGCGGCGCCTCAAGCGCGTCTTGCGGCGCGGGGACTTCGGGATCAGCGTCGATCGCGATTTCTCCGCCGTCATGCAGGGCTGCGCCGAGGCCAGCGAGACCCGCCCTTCGACGTGGATCAACGACGAGATCGTGCGGCTCTATACCGCGCTGTTCGAACGGGGCGCGGCGCACAGCGTCGAGTGCCGGATCGCCGGCGAACTGGTCGGCGGGCTTTACGGCGTGTCGCTCGGCGCCGCGTTTTTCGGCGAGAGCATGTTCAGCCGCGCGACCGACGCCAGCAAGGTGGCGCTGGTGCACCTGGTCACGCGGCTCAGGGTCGGCGGCTACCGGCTGCTCGACACGCAGTTTCTGACGCCGCATCTGGCGCAGTTCGGCGGGATCGAGATATCGCGCGCCCGCTATCGCCGGCTGCTGGCCGAAGCGCTGCGCTATCGCGCGGTTTTTCCGGCCGAT
>DATEKP010000279.1:0-5988 GCA_035277405.1 Allostellaceae bacterium
CGGCGGCGGCCATGGCCACGCCGAACACGACGGTGGCCACCGCTCCCAATGCGTGCTTCATCCAGGACTCCTCCAATGGTAGAGGCACGACGAACGCGTGCCTGCCATCCCGAACGAACGTTTCTGGCGAAGGTTACCCAGCCATCGTCTAGGCTGAATTTTGCGGCGCCCGGTCGCGTCGACGGCTGCCCGCGGCCTGCGCCCCGATCGTGCAGATCGCGCCCGGCTCGTCGATGCGCAGCACGATGCTTTCGCTGACGTAGAGGTGGTAATGCACGCCGTCCTGGCTGCTGTAGCCGGTGGCCAGGTCCTGCCCGAGGATCAGGACGCCGACGCGGGTATCGACGAGGACGCCGCCGGCGATCGCCGCCTTGTAGATGCCGGCCGTGCACAGCCTGCGCAAATGTTCGAGCGCCAGGACGTCGCTGCCGGGATAGAGGCGGAACAGATTGTTGTAGAGCGCCGGCGCCAGGGCCAGCGCATAGGGGCCGCGATAGCCGCTGTCGTCGAGCCGGGTGGCGGCGGCGAGCACATCCTGGAGCGCGCGCTCGGCCGCCGACCAGTCGCCGGCTTCGATCGCTTGATGCCCGTCCATCGTCAAGAGGCCAGCGAGGCCGAAGGTCGGCTGGCCGCTGTAGATCAGCTCCTCCTCGCGGTCGGCGACGGCCTCGGCGGCATCCTGCGCCGGGCTGAGATCGAGCGGCTGCTTGTTTTCGAGAAAGGCGGCGACGCGCCGGATGCTGAGGCGGAAGCTCTTGCGCAGCATCGGCAACGAGATCGCCCTTCCCATCACCGCGCCCGCCTCCTCGGGCGACGGCTGGCGACAGTAATCGTCGTTGCCGACCTCGATCGCGGTCAGCCCGACCCCGAACGGACCCTCCAGGTCGAGAAATCGCCGGCCGGTTAGCCGGTCGCGCGCGGCGTCGGCGGCGGCCTTGTCGATGCGCTCCCAGATCTCGGCCGGGAACGGCGCCTGCGCGCGGTTGAGGCTGTCCATCAGCGGCCTCCCTTCAACGAGCCGATCGTCAGGCCGGGGCCGCCGGCGCCGGGCGCCGCAGGCGGCGCATCGCCGCCCTGCTCGACGACGCGCTCGATGCCGACGATCGGCGCCTCGGTGAACAGGTACGTCCTCAGATGGCCGGCGAAGTCGGCGTTGTTGCGGCGCAGCCATTCGACGATCATCGCCGCGTGCTCCATCTCCTCGCGCATGTTGTGCAGCAGGATGTCCCGGAGCGCGGCATCCTCGGTGTCGTCGGCGCGCTGGCGGTACCAGTCGACCGCATCGAGCTCTTCCTTCAAAGAGGTGATGGCGTAATGCAGCAGCCGGCCATCCTGGGACAGCGCCTCGCGCGGCACATGCAGGCTCTCGCTCGACATCGCTTCCTCGCCTCCGGCATGGCTGTCGCGTCGGGCGCCGGCGCGGGCGCCTCACGCAAGGAACGCGGAGGAAGGGACAGCGATCCGGCGCGCTATCGCTAATTGCGTCGCGTGACGTCAACCCGGAAGGTGCCGTCATTGCGAGCGCAGCGAAGCAATCTCGTGCCGCCAGCTTCCTTGGCGACGAGATTGCTTCGTCGCCTTCGGCTCCTCGCAATGACCGGGAGCGGAACCGGGACGCAGGGTCAGCCGGAGAGCAGCAGCCTGGCGATTATGTCGAGCGGCCAGAACAGGCTGCCGGCGAATGCCACGGTGATGCTGGCGAAGCTGAAGAGCGGCTCGTCCGCCTGATGGTCGGCGACGATATGCAGCGCGAAATCACCGACAGCGATGATGGCGTAGAGCCACAGCACGACGAGCCATGCCCGCCGGCTTCCTGTGTGTCGCGCGGTCGCGGTCTCAGACAACGCGGATGTTCTTGAACTGCCACGGGTCGTCGCGGTCGAGGTCCTCCGGGAACAGGCGCTCGCGGTCGTGCAGCGGCGTCCAGTCGCCCCACACGCCGACGATCTCGCCAAGGTAAGGCGCGGCGATTTCGAGGATGCGCGCGAAATCCATCTCCTCCGGCTCGACGATCCCGCGCGCCGGGTGCTCGATCGCCCAGATGACGCCGGCCAGCACGGCGGCCGTGACCTGCAGCGAGGTCGCGTTGTTGTGCGGCGCGACCCGCCGCGCCTCGTCGATCGACAGCCGCGAGCCATACCAATAGACGCCCCTCTGCGGCCCGAGCAGCAAGACGCCGAGTTCGTCTATGCCCTCGGCGATCTCGTCCATCATCAGCCGCTTGCGCTCTTGCAGGCGCCAGTTTTTGCCGGCCAATTCGTGCAAACTGAGGACGGCGTCGTCGCACGGGTGGTAGGCATAGTGGCAGGTCGGCCGGTAGCGCACCTGCTCGCCGTCGCGCACGGTCAAATAATCGGCGATCGAGATCGACTCGCCATGGGTGATCAGAAAGCCGAGATAGGGACCTTCGAGCGGCGTCCAGCTGCGCACGCGCGTGCCGGCGCCCGGCCGCAGCAGGTAGATCGCCGCCTGGCTGCCGAAATCGTGGCTCCGTCCGTCCGGCGGAAAGTGCCGCTCGTGCGTGCCCCAGCCCAATTCCGAGGGCTGCGAGCCTTCGCTGAAAAACCCGTCGATCGACCAGGTGTTGACGAACTCCCCCGGCTCCTTCGGCACGGCCGCGACCTGCGTGTCGCGCTCGGCGATGTGGATCGCCTTGACGCCGAGCCGCTCGGCCAGCCGTCCCCAACCGGCGCGATCGGCCGGCGCCTCGCTTGCCGGTTCCGCCTCGCGCGCGACGTCGAGCAGCGCCTGCTTGACGAAATGCGAGACGAGGCCGGGGTTGGCGCCGTGCGTCAAGACTGCGGTCGAATGCCCGGCGCCCGGCCGGCGCAGCGCCAGCGCGCTCTCGCGCAGCGCGTAATTGGACCGCGCGGCCGGCGACAGCGATGGGTCGGTGTAGCCGCCGGGCCACGGCTCGATGCAGGTGTCGAGATAGAGCGCGCCCAGCTCCTGGCACAGCTCGATAAGGGCGACGCTCGACACGTCGACCGCGACGTTGAGCAGAAAATCGCCGCATCCGAGCAGCGCCGCGAGCACGGCGCGGTAATTGTCGCGGGTCAGCGGCCGTTCGACAAAGCGGATGCCGTATTCGGCCGCGACCTCGGCGCCGCGCGGCTCGGCCGTGACGATCGTGACCTGCTCCGGCCGCATATCGATATGGCGCAGCAGCAGCGGCAGCACGCCCTGCCCGATGCTGCCGAAGCCGACGATCACAAAACGGCCGGAGAAGGAGGTGCGGCTCTCTGACATGGCGGCCGCAGCGGTACCGGGCGCCGTGCGGCGATGTCAAGGTTCGCGCGCGCCGCGACCGGTTTTCGCGCGCCGATGGGAATTGTTGTGGACCGCTCGCGTATACCGCTAAAAAGACAGTGGAAAACCGCATTAGGACTACAGGAGGTGCCGATGCGGACGACATCGATGGCGGGTTTCGCGACAATCGCGCTGCTGGCGCTGTGCGGATCGGCCAGCGCCAACGGGACGGAAGCGGGCGCGGCCGCTCCCGGTGCAGCGGGCGCGGTGAGCTGCCGGGTCAAGGCGTGGGGCGAGCCTTATCCCTCGGTCATCGTGCTGAAGCGTCTCGCCCCCGAGTGCGAGGCCGCCTGCGTGCAGGTCATCCGCACCAACGGCGAGGCCTACCCGAAGCAGTGCGTGTCGTTCAAGGACGGCACCTTGACGATCGGCACGCGGACCGGCGACTACCACCTCGCGGTGGGCGGCCAGAGCCTGCACGGCGACTTCACCTCGACGGTCAACGCCGCCTATTCGCGCAAGGCGCTCGATTGGGCGTGCGACCGCTCGCCGGCGCTCGTCACCGACAATTCCCGCGCGGCCAAGGCGCGCTGAGGCAGGCATCGCCGCCGGCCATCATTTCGCCATCCGGCGGGATTGCAATGGCGCCGCGCTGGGATAGTGTGCGGCGCACCGGCATGGACGCCGGATTGGCCTCCCTTCGGAGATCGCTAGGTATGCGTAAATCGGCAGCGGCTCTCGCCCTGATTGCTTTCCTCGTCCCTGCGCCGGCGTTGCCGCAGGCGACGAGCGGCAAGAGCGGCGTTTACGAGGAGCTCAACCTGTTCGGCGAGGCGTTCGAGCGCATCCGCCACGACTCGGTCGATCCGGTCGCCGACAAGAAGCTGGTGCAGACCGCGATCGCCGGCATGCTGGCCAGCCTCGACCCGCATTCGGTCTATCTCGACGAGAACGAATACCAGGCATTGCAGCATCAGACCCCGGATACCGGCGCGTCGATCGGCCTCGTCGTGACGCTGGAGAAAAGCCAACTGAAGGTCGTCTCGCCGCGCGCCGACTCGCCGGCCGCCAAGGCCGATATCAAGCCCGGCGACATCATCTTCACGATCGACAAGGAGCCGACCTACGACATGACGCTGCCGGAGATCGAGCGCAAATTGCGCGGGCCGGCGGGCAGCGAGGTGACATTGATGCTGCGGCGGGGCACCGCCAAGCCGACCAAGATCTCGGTGAAGCGATCGGCCGGCCCGTTTCCGACCGTGACGCACCGGCTCGAGGCGACCGATATCGGCTATGTGCGGCTCGCCGGGTTTGATGCCGCGACCCCCGACCAGGTCGCCGCCGCCATTGCCGACCTGCGGCAGCAGGCCGGCAACAAGCTGATCGGCTTCGTGCTCGACCTGCGCAACAATCCCGGCGGCGATTTCGACGCCGCGGTCAAGACCGCCGACGCCTTTCTCGACAAGGGCGACATCGCGCTGGTCAAGAGCCGCAAATCCGACGAGGTGAAGCACCTCGCCGCCACTCCGGGCGACCTCGCCAACGGCCAGCCGCTCGTCGCGCTGGTCAACGCCGGCACGGCGCGCGAGGCCGAGCTGGTCGCCGGCGCATTGCAGGACAACAAGCGCGCCGTGCTGCTCGGCAGCAAGACCTTCGGCGAGAGCGCGATCGAGACGCTGATCCCGCTCAATGGCAACGGCGCGATCAAATTGACGACGGCGCGCTTCCTGACGCCGAGCGGCCATCCGATCCAGGACAAGGGCCTCGAACCGGACCTTGCCGTAGCGCCGCTGAAGATCGAGAAGGTCGCGCAGGCCGACCGGCTGCGCGAAGCCGATCTGCGCGGCGCGCTGAAGAACCCGGACGTCAAGCCGGCGACCCCCGGCTCGACCCCGGCCGGCGGCAACGCGCCCGACAAGACCACGACGACGGCGACGCCGCCTAAGGGCGAGCAGCCGACCGTCGCCAGCCAGGATATCGGCACGGTCAGCGACGAGCAGCTCAGCGAGGCCGAGGATGTGTTGCGCGGCCTCGCGCTGGTCAGCGGCCGCACCGCCGCCGCGCGCTGAGCTTCGGCTGAATACGGTTAGATGCGATCACATCCACGTCGCGCCCGCGAAAGCGGGGGGTCCAGGGCAACCGATCGTCGCTTGCCCCTGGATTCCCGCTTGCGTGGGAATGACGATTTCACCTGCTCGGACAATGCTCTAGCGGCCATCGGCGGGAACACGCGGCGAGGGGGATCATGCGCTTTCTGGTACTCGGAGCCGGCGCGGTCGGCGGCTATTTCGGCGGGCGGCTCGCCGAGGCGGGCCAAGACGTGACCTTTCTGGTGCGCGAGGCGCGCGCCGCCCTGTTGGCCGAGCGTGGGCTCTCGGTCGCCAGCCCGCTCGGCGATTTCCGCGTGCCGGCTCAGGTCGCGACCGCCGACCGGGTCGGCGGCCCCTACGACGTCGTGCTGCTGACCGCCAAGCATTACGACCTCGACGGCGCGATCGCCGCGATCCGGCCGGCGGTCGGGCCGCAGACCGCGGTATTGCCGCTGCTCAACGGCCTCCTTCACCTCGACCGGCTCGACGCGGCGTTCGGGCAGGAGCGCGTGCTCGGCGGCGTCGCTTATGTCGGCGCCCGTCTCGAACCGGACGGCAGCATCCGCCATGTCAACCGGCTTTCCGGCATCGCGCAGGGCGAGCGGGCCGGCGGCACCAGCGAACGCACGCAGGCCATCTCGGCGGAATT
>DATEKP010000280.1:0-4072 GCA_035277405.1 Allostellaceae bacterium
CGCGGCAGCCCGGAATTGGCGAAACGCGCAACGAGGTCCCAGGCGAGGTCGATCGCGTTGAGTTCGATATGGGCGAGCGCATGCAGCAAAGCGATGCGCCCGGCCGGCGAGCCGAAATTGCGCCGCTTCGGCATCTCGCGCGGCGGCAGCAGCGGCGGGTGGGCCGGCCGTGCCGGGCGGGCGGGCGGCATCACCGTGCCGATCGCCATGCCGCCCTGGCGCCAGCAGGCGGCAACGGTCCGGCTCAGCGCCACCTTCCGCGCCGGCTCGGCGGTGGTCAGGATCGCAACGGCGCTGCTTGCGAGCGTGGCGGATTGCCCCTCACCCAAACCCTCTCCCCGCTCGCGGGGAGAGGGAGAAATGAGGTCATGCGTCTCCGCGCGTTCCCTCTCCCCGTTTGCGGGGAGAGGGACAGGGTGAGGGGCACTCAGCACATACGTATTCAGAGTGATTGGACCGCCTTCAGCACTTCGGCGACGTGGCCGGGCACCTTGACCTTGTGCCAGGCGCCGCGCACCACGCCGTCCTTGTCTATGAGGAAGGTGCTGCGGTCGATGCCCATGTATTTGCGGCCGTACATGCTTTTCTCGACCCACACACCGTAGCGCTCGGTCACCTCGCCGGTCTCGTCGGCGGCGAGGGTGAACGGCAGGGCGTGCTTTTTCTTGAACTTGTCGTGCGAGGATACCGAATCGCGCGATACGCCGATGACCGTCGCGCCGGTCTTGCCGTAATCCGGGAACGAATCGCGAAACCCACAGGCTTCCGCGGTGCAGCCCGAGGTGTCGTCCTTCGGATAGAAATACAGCACCACCGGCTTGCCGCGCAGTTTTGACAGGGTGACCGAGCCGCCGCCGTCGGTCGGCATCGTGAAATCGGGGGCTCTTTGTCCGACCTCGATGCTCATCGCGCGCTCTCCCCTGCAACTGCTTCGCGAGCTCGCGCCGCGCGCTGCGCCGCCAGCCGCGCCGCCAATCTCGCTGGTCGGGCGACCAGCCGATCGTACCATCGGCGCACCCGGGCGCAGGCGGCAGTCATATCCGCTTCGAGCCGGGGGAAGTCAACCGCGCCGGCGAGGCGGGCCAAGGTCGCGCCTTCCGGTCCGGCGAGCGCCGCCGGCTCGGGCGCGCCGTCGAACAGCAATGTCAGCAAGGCCCGCAGGTGGCGCAAGAGGGCGAGCGCCTCGTCGAGCTCATGCGCCGCCTGCGGCGACAAGACGCCGGCCGTTGCGAGCGCGGCCAGCGCCGCCGCGGGGTCGTGATGCAGCACGGCCGGGTTCCGCGCCGCCTCGCGCAGCATCAGGGACTGCACGATGAATTCAAGGTCGAGCAGCCCGCCGCGGCGGTTGCGCAAATCCCATGGCGAGGGGCGGGGATTGGCGGCGGCGATGCGGCGGCGCATATCCGCGACATCGGCGGCCAGACGCCCGCGGTCGCGCGGCGCGGTCAACGCGGCGCGGGTCGCCGCCTCGATCCGCGCACCCAATGCGGCGTCGCCGGCGACCGGGCGGGCGCGGGTCAGCGCCATGCGCTCCCAGGTCCAGGCCGATTCGCGCTGGTACTGCGCGAAGGCCTCCAGGCTGGAGGCGATCGGGCCCGATTCGCCGGAGGGGCGAAGGCGCATATCGACCTCGTAGAGACGCCCCTCGGCGGTCGGCGCGGTGATCGCCGAAATCAGGCGCTGGCTCAGCCGCGCGTAATAGGCCGGGACGGCGAGCGGACGCGGCCCGGTCGATCCGGCGCTGTCGTCGGCCGCGTCGTAGATCAGGATCAGGTCGAGGTCGGAGGCAAGGCTCATGTCGCGGCTGCCGAGCCGGCCGAGCGCGACGATCGCGAAGCCGCCCCCCGCGACCTCGCCGTGCGCCCGCGCGAACTCCGCTGCGACCGCCGGCAAGAGCGCGGCGAGCGCGCTCTCGGCGATGTCGGCGAGCGCGGCGCCGGCGATCGTGCCGTCGATCGCGCGGCGCAGCAGCCCAACCCCGACCTGGAAGCGCCGCTCGCCGGCCCAGCGCCGCACGAAATCGAGCGTGTCCTCAAGATCGCGGGCGCCGGCGATGAGACGCGCGAGATCGGCGGCGAGCTCGCCCTGCTCCGGCAACGGAGCCGAGAATTCGGCGGTCAGCACCGCGTCGAGCAGGCCCGGCCGCTGCGCCAGGCTCTCGGCCAAGAGCGGCGCCTCGGCCATGATGTCGGCGACCAGCGAAAACAGTCCGGGATTGGCGTGGAACAGCGAAAACAGCTGCACCCCGGCCGGCAGGCGCGACAGGAACTGGTCGAAGCGCAACAGCGCCGTATCGGGATGCGCGGTGGTGCCGAAAACGCGCAGCAGCTCGGGGACGAATTCGGTCAGGATTTCGCGCGCCCGCTGGCTGCGGGTGGCCCGCAGCCGGCCGTGATGCCAATCGCGGACCGTCACGGCGACCCGCGAGGGGTCGCCGAAGCCGAGCCGCGCCAGCGTCGCCAGCGTCTCCGGGTCGTCCTCGGCGCCGGTGAACACGAGGTTGCCGGGGCCGGAGAGGCTCGGCGCTTCCTCGAACAGCTCTGCGTAATGCCGCTCGACCGAGGCGAGACGGGCGCGCAAATCCGCTTCGAACGCGGCCGCATCCGGATAGCCGAGAAACACCGCGAGCTGCGCGAGCCCGTCGCGGTCGGCGGGCAGGCGATGGGTCTGCGCGTCGTCCTTCATCTGCAGCCGGTGCTCGACCTGGCGCAGAAAGCGGTAATCGGCGATCAGCGTGTCGGCCGTGGCTGCGTCGATCCGGCCGCATTGGGCGAGCCGCCGCAGCGCCTCGCAGGTCGCCCCGACACGCAATTCGGGGATGCGGCCGCCCCAGATCAGCTGCTGCGTCTGCGCGAAGAATTCGACCTCGCGGATGCCGCCGCGGCCGATCTTGATGTCGTGGCCGGCGACGGCGATTCGCGCACCGCCCTTGTGCGCCTGGATCTGCCGCTTGATCGAGTGGATGTCGTCGATCGCCGCGAAATCGAGGTGGCGGCGCCAGATAAACGGTTGCAGCTCGGCGAGAAAGCGCTTGGCGGCAAGGCGATCGCCGGCGACCGGCCGCGCCTTGATCAGGGCGGCGCGCTCCCAATTCTGGCCGACCGTCTCATAATAGGTCAGCGCCGCCGCCACCGACATGACGGGCGGCGTCGAACCGGGGTCCGGCCGCAGGCGCAGGTCGGTGCGGAACACATAGCCGTCGCCGGTGCGCTCGTCGAGAATACGCACGAGATCGCGGGCAAGACGGTTGAAGAATGATTGAATGGCGTCCGGCGCGATGCCGGGTATGCTCGACGGATCGTAGAGGAGGATCAGGTCGATATCGCTCGAATAGTTGAGTTCCGCGCCGCCGAGCTTGCCGAGCCCGAGCACGATCAGCCCGCTGCCGTCCTCGGGGGCGCCGACGCGATCAGGCACGAGCGCGCCGGTCTCGGCGGCGGCCAGGAGCAGGTGACGCACCGCCGCGCCGATCGCCGCTTCGGCAAAGCGGCTCAACGCCGCCGTCTGCTGTTCGACGGCCCAGACGCCGGCCAGTTCGGCGACGGCCGCCAACAGGGCGACCCGGCGCCGCGCGATGCGCAGCCGCGCCATCAACGCCGCCCGATTTTCGCCGCGTTCCCGGTGTCTTTCGATTGCGCCGGCAATCTCTTCGAACAGCGGATCGGCACCTTCTTCGACGAGCCGGGTCAGGAAATCCCATTCGGTAACCGCCGCACCGCTCAGAAACGGACTGTTGCCGAACAGCGAGGCGAGCAGGCGCCTGCCAGCGGCGCTGCCGCTCCAGGCGCGGGCGCGGGCTACGCGCGCCGGGTCGGCCGCCTCGGCAAGCGCGGTCTCCCAGGCGGCGAAACCGAGATCGAGGAGGCGCGGATCGGCCGGGAGGGGCGGCCCGCCGCGAGCAGGGGAGAGCGGGGATAACAGCGTCATTGGACGAAGTGCGCGAGGGCGGCGAAGCTCGCCCGGACGAGCCGCACGGTCAAGCCCGCGCGGACTTGGCCGCGAGCAGCGCCGTCGCGCCGCGCCGGCGCCTGCATCGGCGCGCCGCGCGTCATGTCGGTCGCGGCGCGCATCA
>DATEKP010000281.1:0-2950 GCA_035277405.1 Allostellaceae bacterium
GTGACGGGCGGCCCGGCACCGATTATGTATTGATCGCGCGGGCCGGCACCGGCGCCCGCGCCTATGCGGAACTCGTCGGCGATCTTCGCTCGGCGCTCCGCCAGTTGGACCGCCGCGACGCATCGCGGCCGCGGCGCGAGGAGGAGAGTTGACATGCGCTTCGAGGCCGGCGCGAGCCGCATCGTGGGCCTGGGCTTGACCGGCGCGATCCGCGGCTACCAGCTGCTGCTGGCGCCGGTGCTGCCGCCCTCCTGCCGGTTCTACCCGAGCTGTTCGCATTACGCCGCCGAAGCGATCGCCCGGCACGGCCCGTGGCACGGCTCGCTGCTCGGTCTGAAGCGGCTGCTGCGTTGCCATCCGTGGGGCGGCAGCGGCTACGACCCGGTCCCATCCGAGCCGGGGCGCTGATCCGGGCATGGATCAGAAGAACCTGCTGCTCGCGATCGTGCTGTCGGTCGGGATTCTGATCGGCTTTCAGTTTCTGTTTCAGAAGCTGTCGCCGCCGGTTCCGGTGCCGCCGCCGCATCCCGCCGCGACGCAGAGCGCACCGGCCCCGAACACGGCCTCACCGCATGCCGCGGCACCTGTTGCAAACGCGCCGGGGACGGCCGCGGCGGCGTCATCGGCATCGTCCCGCGCCGAGGCGCTCGCCGAGCAGCCGCGCGTGCCGATCGACACGCCGCGCCTGCACGGCTCGATCGACCTCAAAGGCGGCCGCGTCGACGATCTGACGCTCGCGACCTATCACGAGACCATCGATCCCAAGAGCCCCGAGGTCGTGCTGCTCGAGCCGAGCGGCAGCAAGGACGCTTATTTCGCCGAGTTCGGCTGGGTGGCGAATGGTGAGGGGGTCAAGGTGCCGGGGCCGGACACGCAATGGACCGCGTCGGGCGGGCCGCTGACCCCGAATTCGCCGGTCACATTGACCTGGGACAACGGCGCCGGCCTCCAGTTCACGCGCACGATCTCGGTCGACCAGAACTACATGTTCACGGTGCGCGAGAGCGTCAAAAACGCTGGCGGCGCGCCGGTCAGCCTGTCGCCTTACGGGCTGATCAGCCGCTCCGGCACGCCCGAGGTTTCGGGCTATTACATCCTGTTCGAGGGCCTGATCGGCGAGGTCGGCGGCTCGTTGCAGGAGATCAAGTATTCGTCGCTCAAGCCCGGCGAGCCGCAGAAATTCGATTCGTCGGGCGGCTGGCTCGGCTTCACCGACAAATACTGGCTGACGGCGCTGGTTCCCGACCAGCACGAATCCATCAAGACGAGCTTCGCCCACCGGGTCGAAAACGGAATCGACCGTTATCAGACCGATTATCTCGGCCCCGCCGCGAGCATCCCGCCCGGCGGCTCCGCCACCAGCTCATCGCGCTTCTTCGCCGGCGCGAAGGAAGTCAACCTGCTCGACGCCTATACGGCTTCGGGCATCCCGCATTTCGATCTCGCGATCGATTTCGGGTGGTTCTATTTCCTGACCAAACCGATCTTCCTGACATTGCAGTTCTTCGACAAGCTGATCGGCAATTTCGGCCTGGCGATTCTGCTGCTGACCCTGATCATAAAGCTCTTGTTCTTCCCGCTCGCCAACAAATCCTACAAGGCGATGAGCAAGATGAAGCTGCTGCAGCCGGAGATGCAGAAAATCCGCGAGCGCTTCCCGGATGACAAGGCGCGCCAGCAGCAGGAGACGATGGCGCTCTATAAGCGGGTCGGCGCCAACCCGGTGGCCGGCTGTCTGCCGATCGTCCTCCAGATCCCGGTGTTCTTCTCGCTCTACAAGGTGCTGTTCGTCACGATCGAGATGCGGCACGCGCCGTTCTTCGGCTGGATTCACGATTTGTCGGCGCCCGACCCGACCTCGTTCGCCAATCTGTTCGGCCTCATTCCGTTCGTGCCGCCGCATTTTCTGATGATCGGCGCCTGGCCCCTGATCATGGGCGTCACGATGTTCCTGCAGCAGAAGCTCAACCCGCAGCCGGTCGATCCGGTGCAGGCGCGCATGTTCATGGCCCTGCCGGTTGTCTTCACCTACATGCTGTCGGCGTTCCCTGCCGGTCTGGTGATCTATTGGGCGTGGAACAACACGCTCAGCATTGCCCAGCAATGGGCGATCATGCACCGCGCCGGTGCCGCGTGACCTCAATCCTCAGATCGTCACCCCCGCGAACGCGGGGGTCCAGGGCCGCCGCTTCGTCGCTTGCCCCTGGATTCCCGCTTGCGCGGGAATGACGGTCGCGATCACCTAGCGAATTGGCCGACCCGGCCGCCACCGACCTGTACCCGCCGCGCGAGATCGCGGCCGACGAGATCGAGGCCGGGCGGCTGTTGTTCGCGCGCGACTGCCGGTTTGTCGCCGGCGCCGCCGACACCGCCTCATTGCCGGCCGAGACGCTGCCCGAAATCGCCTTTATCGGGCGTTCCAACGTCGGCAAGTCGAGCCTCGTTAACGCGCTGACCGGGCGGCGCATGCTGGCGCGCATTTCGAACACGCCGGGCCGCACGCGGCAGCTTAACTTTTTTGCGCTCGACGGGCGGCTGATGCTGGTCGATCTGCCGGGCTACGGCTACGCCGCGGCATCGAAGAGCGCGGTCGAGGCGTGGACCCGGCTGATCCGGCATTATCTGCGGCAGCGCGGCAGTCTGCGCCGCGTCTGCCTGTTGATCGACGCGCGCCACGGCATCAAAGAGCCGGACCGCCCGCTGATGCAGCTATGCGACCAGGCCGGGCTGTCCTACCAGGCGGTGCTGACGAAAATCGACAAACTCGCCGCGGCCGAGCGCGCCGCCGTCGCCGAAGCCGTGGCCGCCGAACTGGCGCAGCACGGCGCGGCCTTCCCGGAAATCCATCTGACCAGCGCCGAAAAAGGCGTCGGCATCGCCGCGCTGCGCGCCACGCTCGCCGGTTTCGCGGACGCCGCCGGGCAGGCGGCCGCGATGGCGTTGCCGCAGG
>DATEKP010000282.1:0-2003 GCA_035277405.1 Allostellaceae bacterium
CTGCCGGCGCCAGCCCCGACTCTGACATGCAGAGCTATCAGTTCGTCTTGCTCTGCCGGAAAATCTGACCGCGCGCCGGTCGAGAGCAGCATCCGGTCAAGTTTGTTAACCCCGTTTTCGTCATGCCCGGACTTGATCCGGGCATCCACGCGAAACCGCGAGGACATCGCCCGCTTCTCGTCTTGGCCGGGTCAAGCCCGGCCAAGACGATGGAGAGAGTGATGCCGTTTGATCGGGCGCTGCTCTACCCGCGCGTCGGCCAGGCCGGCTCGTGGTAGCCGAGCGGCACCGAAGGCCGCGCCCAGCGGGGCGGCGTTTCCGACAGCTGCACGGTCGGTTTCAGGTGGGTCAGCCGCCCGACCGGGGTCTCGGTATCGATCGACCAGCGCGCCAGCTCGTCGGCCGTAAATTCCTCCGGCACGCCGCGCAATTCGGCTTCCGGCACCTCGCCGCGGCCGACCAGCCAGCGCCCGGTCTGCGCCAGCGAGATGCGCACGAGCCAACTGCCGCCCTCGCGCGCCCGCCGCGCCAGCGCCACCATCGCGCCGAACGCCATCAGGTAGCCGGTCAAGTAATCGATCGCCGAGACCGGATAGAATTGCGGCCCAGGCTCGCTGCCGGGGAACACCTCGCCCTGCCGCGTCGTAATGCCGCTGACGTTCTGCACCACCGTGTCGAAGCCGCGGCGCGAGGCCCACGGCCCTTTGTGGCTGAACGCGCACAGCGAGACATAGACGAGGCCGGGCCGCAATGCCGCCAGTTCTTCCGGCGACAGGCCGCGCCCGCCGAGCGTCCCCGGACGGTAGCCCTGGCTGAACACGTCGGCCTCGCGCACCAGTTCTTTGAGCCGCGCCAGGTCCTTCGGTTGGCGCAAATCGAGATGCGCCGACAATTTGCCGTGGCCGGTGTCGTATTCCTGGTAACCGATATTGGGCAGATGCGGCGCTGTGATCTTGAGGACATCGGCGCCGTGCTCGGCCAATGTGCGGGCGCAGGTCGGGCCGGCCAAGACGCGCGTCAGGTCGAGCACGCGCACGCCCGAGAGCGGCCGGTCGCCGTCCGGCAATTTCTCCGACGGCGCCTCGCCGATCTTGACGATCTCGAACAATGGCAACGACGCGATCGCGGCGGCCTGCGGGTGCGCCGCCCATTCCGCCATGCTGCGCACCATGCCACCGGCGCCCTTGGCGGCGATGATCGCCTCTTCGAGTTCGAGCGCGTCCCATTTGGCGACCGCCGCGCGCACCGCCTCCTTGGTCTCTTCGCAGCGCAGCACCGACAGCGCGGCGGCGCGGTGGTTCGGGAAATTGGCATGGACATAGCTCCAGCGGCCGTTTTTGGCCGGGTACATGCCCATCACCGGGTTGCGCTCGCGCGAGACCTCAGCCTTTTCCATCTTCAGGTAATGGCCGCTGCGCAGCGAGGCCGTCGCCTGCCGCCCATCGACCGCGACCGCCTGGCGCCGGCCGGTGCGCAATTCCCACAGATCGGCGACCGCGAGCCCGGTGGCGGCGAGCGCGGCAGCGCTGGTTTCGCCGATGCGGAACGGAGTCGGCAACACCGGGTCGCCGCCGCCGGTAATCTCGACGGCGCGCGCGCGATCCTCCGGCAGACCGGCCGTCGCGAGGATCGTACGCAAGGCGTCGTGAGCGGCCATGGCGGGGGTCCTTCCATAAAGAAGCGCAGCGCGCGGTACGATGATGATGCCGCGGAACGGCGGCGGAGAAAACCGCGGAAAGAGTACGGTGACAAAGAGTACGGTGACAGTTTACTAATTGCCAAGCTGACGTTGCCCGATCAAGTGCTGAGCGTGGCAATTAGTAAACTGTCACCGTAATCAGTGAACTGTCACCGTAACCACACATCACGATTGCGTCAGGATGCCGCATACCTGCGCGAAACCGCATGCGCCGGCGATGCCGGGGATGTTAGATGTAGCTCTCGTCTATAATAGCTATTCGCCTACAGCCACGCCGAAGGGAGGCGCTCGGCATGTGGAAGGG
>DATEKP010000283.1:0-6368 GCA_035277405.1 Allostellaceae bacterium
GGCGCGCGCCTATCTGCGCGGGGTCATCGGCGAGATGTGGGACGAGGCGCGGCAGACCGGCACGATCTCCGCCGCTCACCACCCGCAGCTGCGCCTCGCCGCGACCTGGGCGATCCATCAGGCGCGCGATGTCGTCGCTACCGTCTACCACGCCGCCGGCGCCGCGGCGATCTTCGAGGCCAACCCGCTCGAACGCCGCATGCGCGACATCCACGCCGGCACCCAGCAGGGCCAGGGCCGCCCGGTGCATTTCGAGACGGTCGGCCAGATGCTGATGGGCCTGCCGCCGCAGGGAAGAATGTTCCGGTAAGACTAACCCCTCTCCCGCACTGCGGGAGAGGGTGGCTCGCTGCGCAAGCAGCGAGACGGGTGAGGGTGACAGCGGCGGCATACCCTCACCCACCAAGCGCTGCGCGCTTGGTCCCCCCTCTCCCGCGGTGCGGGAGAGGGTCAAGTCACGGGTGGATCACCGTCTCGGCGCGGCTGACGACGAAGGCTTCGCGGCGGTCGAGGAAGTCGCCGACGATCTCGGCGAAGGCCTCGGGGCGCTCGGTTGCGATGACGTGGCCGGCGTCGTAGACCAGCGCGAGGTGCGAGTTCTCCGGCATCAGCGCCTTGTATTCGCGGCCCATCGCCGGCGGGATCAGCCGGTCCAAGGTGCCGAACAAGACGAGCGTCGGCACCGCCAGCCGGCGCATGCGCATTTCGAGATCGGGGTCGCGGCCGGGTCCCATCAGCCGCCCGACCAGCGCGCGGGTCTGCGCCGCTACCGCGGGCGGCGGCGGCACGATCGGCGGCATGCGCTCGGGGTGGCCGTAGAGCTGGCGCGCCATCTCCTCGGGCGTGCCGGAGGCCGGGCCGCCGCCGGGCGGCCGCATCGCCGCCGGCGATTCAAGCACCAGCGCGTGGAGCAGTTCCGGCCGCTGGACGGCGAGCCACAGCGCCGCCTTGCCGCCGAACGAGGTGCCCCACAGGTTGAACCGGTCGAGACCGAGCGCCTCGGCCGCCCGCGCCATCGTCAGCGCCAGTTCGGGCATGTCCCTTGTGCGCGTGTTCTCGGCCGAACTCCCGAACCCCGGCATCTCGAACGCGATCACCCGGTAACGGCGCGCCAGCAGATCGTGCGCGCGGGTGAGCCGCATCCCGCCGGCGCCGTGCAGGTGCACCAGCGGCGGCCCGTCTCCCGCCGCGCAATAGCGGATGCGGAACCCGTCGGCTTCAACAAACCCTTCGCGGAATTCTGCATCTGCCACGCCGCAAGCCCCCGTTTCGTCCTCTTTTCCGTTCTACCACGCCCGCAGCGCCGGCAGCAGTTCCTTGGCGAAGAGCCGCATCGAGCGGCGCACGCCGGCGCTGTCCTGGCCCGGCTGGTGCAGGTTCAACGACAGATGCGTCAGGCCGCGGCCGCGGAACATTTGCAGCGCGCGGAGCGCATCGTCGGGGGTGCCGACTGCGAACGGTGCGCCGCCGTGGCCGATTTCCGGCACATGGCGGAACTCGCCGACCGGCGGCAATTCCCCCAGCGGCTCGCCGCCGCGCGTGCCGGCCGCCGGGTTGCCGTGCGTGCGGTAGAAATGCAGCACCTGGTGCAATCCGGCCTCGACCTCGTCCCACGCCGCCCCGCGCGTCGGCGCGACATGCAGGCGGATCGGCACCGAGGCGATCGGCAAAGCGGCGGGATCGCGGCCATGCCGGCGCAATTCGGCGAAATAGCGGTCATGGCCGCGCCCGGCGCCGGCCGCCATGCCGTAGCCGCGCCGCGCGGTCCATCGGACGCTCTGCTCGCCCATCGCCGCGACCAGGATCGGCGGGCCGGGGCGCTGCACCGGCGTCGTCGTCATGCGGATGTTGCGGAAATTGTAGTACTTGCCCTCGTGAGTGAATTCCTCGCCGGCAAAGCAGCGCTCGATGATGCGCAACGCCTCGAACGTGCGCCCGAGCCGGTTTTCCAGCGGGACGCCGAAGCTCGCGAACTCGTCGGGCGAGGAGCCGACCCCGACCCCGAAATCAACGCGGCCCTGCGAGATGTTGTCGAGCACTGCGACGTCCTCGGCGACCCGCACCGGGTTGTGCAATGGCAGCAGCAGCACGTAGGTGCCGATGCGCACCCGCGTGGTGCGCGCCGCGACGGCGCCCAGGAACGCGAACGGCGCCGGGTTCCAGCAATCGGGCGAGAAATGATGCTCGCTGACCCAGACGCAATCGAAGCCGAGCTCCTCGGCCAGCGCCGCCTCTTCGAGATGGTCGCGATAGAGCTCGGCGAGCAGCTGCGGGCTGCCCGGCAATGTGCGGATGCCGCAGGTGAAGACGATCTTCATCGCCCTTCCTGAATTCCAAATCTCCCCTCGCCCCCCGGTAACGGGGGGAGAGGGTAGGGTGAGGGGGGTGCCCGCCGGAGGTCTCCGCTCTCGCGGTTAGAGCAATGCGGCAGAGGGGCCGCGTGTTCGACGGCCCCCTCACCCTGCCCTCTCCCCCGGCCAGCGGGGGAGAGGGGGAATTTGGGGATGGCCGGCAAGAAGACGGCGTGCATCGCGCGCCTTTCTGGCCGATCAGATGTCGCGGATGCGCGGCAGGACCTTCGTGCCGAACAATTCGATCCGCTGCATCATCTCGTCGGTATCGCCGGACCCCGGGTCGGTCAGCGAGATGTCGATGACGCCGACGCCGATCTCTTCGCGCGCCTGTTTGATCTGACTGACGACGCGGTCCGGCCCGCCGCAGAAGCTGATCGGCAATACGCGGCCGACATTGGCGGGCCGCGCCTCGCCGCCGATGTTGCGCCTGTCCTGCTCGATCAGCGCCCTGGCCAGATTGGCGGCGATCGGGAACGGCGCCTGGGCGTTGCTGCGCCGCGCCAAGGCCGCATCGGCCTCGTCGTCGGTTTCGCCGAGGATCATGTTGGCGCGGTAGATGATGTCGTCCGGCCCTGGCGCCCAGCCGTATTCGGCGCAGCGCTTGCGGTAATAGCCGGTCGCCTGCGCCATCAGGTCGAACGTGCCGTAGGAGACGCCGAGCCCGAGACGGTGGCGGGCGGCGAAATCGGCCGCCTCGGCGCTGACCCCGAGCGCATAGGTGCCGGGCCGCGGCTGCTCGGGCGGACGCGGCCAGATCGACACGGTGCGGTACTGAAAGTAGCGGCCCTGCCAGGCGAAGGGCTGCGGCTCGTTCCAGGCGTTGAGGATCAGCTCCATCCCCTCGTCGGTGCGCTCGCGCGCCTCCTTCGGGTTGAGGTCGTAGCTCAGATATTCGTTGGTCGTGCCGCGCAACAGGCCGAACACGAAGCGGCCGGGCTGCATCGTGTCGAGCATCGCCAGTTCCTCGGCGACGCGGATCGGGTTCGACACCGGCACGATCGGCCCGAGCAGTGCGATCTTGATCGTCTCGACCTGGGCGGCGAGATAGGCCGCGGCGAGCGGCGGCGACGGCGTCACGATGCGCGGCGAATAATGGTGCTCCGACAGGCTGATCCAGTCGAAGCCGAGCCGCTCGACAAAGCGGGCGCGCTCGACCATGCCGCGATAAGCCTGGGCGCCGGCCTCGGCGTCGTACGCCGCCGGCGGCACCGGCCATTCCCGCGGGATGGCGGACGACACCGGGTAGCGCCCGGTTTCAAAGAACGAGACCTTCATCGCCGCGTCTCCTCGCGCCGCTGCTCACGATCGAACCGTAGCATAGAGCTACGCAACCGCGCGGCGGTAGAGATGCCAGGTGGCGTGGCCGAGCACCGGCATCACGACGATCAGGCCGAGAAACAGCGGGATCGTGCCGATGACGAGGCCGGCCGCGACGATCAGGCCCCACAATGCCATCGTGCCGGGATTGCGGCGCACGGCGCGCAGCGAGGTACCGATCGCCGCGGCCAGTCCGACATTGCGGTCGAGCAGCAGCGGCACCGAGACGACGCTGATCGCCAGCACGAAGGCGGCGAACAGAAAGCCGATGAGATTGCCCGCGACGATCAAGGTCCAGCCGCGCCCGGTGGCGAAGAGCTCGTCAGCGAAGGCGCCGACCGAGGCAGGCGGCTCGGGCCCCAGCGTCATGTCCCATAGCGCGACCGCGACCGCGATCCACACCAGGAAGATCGCCAGCAGCAACAGCCCGAACCGGACGATCGCGCCGAAGCCCGGCGCGTGCACGATGCCGAACGCATCGGCCCAGCCGACCTCCGCTCCCCCCTCGCGGCGCCGGCTCAGTTCGTAGAGGCCGACAGCCGCAACCGGCCCGATCAGCGCGAACCCGGAGGCGAGCGGGAACAGCAATGGCAGCAGCCCGTAGCCGAAGACCAGCCGCGCCAGCACCAGGCCGGCCAGCGGGTAGATTACGCACAGAAACGCGACGTCGCTGCGCACCGCCGCGAAGTCCTCGAACCCGCGGGCGAGCGCCGCGCGCAGATCGGCGGGAGCGACATGGCGCACCGCCGGCGCACGTGAGGGCCGTCGCTGCGACGGCCGCGACATCGCGGCGCCGGCAAAGCGGATCTGGTCGACGCTCCATTCGACGGGATTGCGGATATGCATCGTGGTTCTCCTCTCGAACCCGCGGTTCAAGGGGCCGCAGCGCTGCGGCACCACGCTCACGATCGCGATGGCCGCTTGGTGTGGCTGCGACCCTTCGTCGCACCCGGTATACACCGAAAGCCGGCTTTTGTCCCCTCCGCCGATACGCCTCTTAAATTTCAGCGAGGAGTACCGCCGTGCTGCGCAGTCGAGACCGCATCCTGACGACGCATGTCGGCAGCTTGCCTCGCCCGCCCGACCTGTTGGCGCTGCTGGAAGCGCGCGAGCGCGGCGAGGCGATTGATGATGCGGCGGTCGCGGCGAAGGCAGCGGCGGCGGTGCACGAGGTCGTCGCTAAGCAGGTCGCGGCCGGGATCGACAGCGTCTGCGACGGCGAGCAAAGCAAGATTTCCTACACGTTCTACGTGCGCCACCGCCTCGCCGGGATCGGCACGGCTTCCGGCGCCGAACCCGGCCGGCCGCCGCAGACCGGCCAGCACCGCGACATCGCCGACCATCCCGACTACGCCGAGCGGCTGCGCCAGTCGCGCACCGGCTCGCAATGGTTCAACGCGCCGGTGGTGCCGTGCTGCACCGGCCCGGTCAGCTATGCCGACCGCAGGCCGCTCGAGGCCGATATCGCGAACCTGAAGGCCGCCTGCGCCGAAGCGAAGCCGGGCGAGGCCTTCATGAACGCCGCCTCGCCCGGAGTGCTGACCAAGTTCGTCCCCGATCGCTACTACAACGACGAGGACGCCTATGTCGAAGCGCTGGCCGACGCGTTGCAGAGCGAATACGAGACAATCTATCGGGCCGGCTTCATCCTGCAGATCGACGCGCCCGATCTCGGCTCGGCCCGCCACAACCAATACCAGCATCTGAGCGAGGCCGAGTTCCTGCGCATCGCCGAGCGCAACATCGCGGCGCTCAACCACGCGACCCGCAACATCCCGCCCGAGGCGATGCGCATGCACATCTGCTGGGGCAATTACGAAGGGCCGCACACCCACGACATCCCGTTGGCCGCGATATTGCCGGTGGCGCTGCGGGCGCGGCCGGCGGGCCTCTTGTTCGAGGCGGCAAACCCGCGCCACGCGCACGAATGGGAGGATTTGAAAGGCGCGAAAATTCCCGACGACAAGATCATGATGCCGGGCTGCCTCGACTCGACGACCAATTTCGTCGAACACCCGCGCCTCGTCGCGCAACGCATCTGCAACGTCGCCGATATCGTCGGCAAGGAGCGCGTCATCGCCGGCGCCGATTGCGGCTTCGCGACCTTCGCCACGCAGCAGAACCCGGTCGCGCCGTCGGTCGTCTGGGCCAAGCTCGCCGCCCTTTCGGAAGGTGCGCGCCTCGCCAGCGCCCGCCTGTGGAGATTACGGTGACAGTTTACTAATTGCGTCTTTCAGCATTGCGTGCGTCAGCTGCAAAGCGCAGCAATTAGTAAACTGTCACCGTAATCAATAACAGCTGCCGCGGCCGAAGCCGCGGCGCAGCGCGGCGAGCGCGGCGGTGGACGAGGTGGCGCCCCAGAAGCAGGCGAATTTCGCCTGGTGGCGCAATTCGTTGTCGGCAAATTCGAGCTGCTTGTCGAGCGGTGGGCAGCCGCGCGCGCCGGCGAAGCGGTAGAGCTGCTGCAGGCGGGTGCCGCCCCACTGATAGGTGTAGCTCAGGTCGCCGGCGCCGGCGGCGCACGGACGAAAGCCGCTCTCGACCCTGGCGTGCTGCACCAGGGCGGCGACCTGGTAGTCACGGTACCCCGCGGCGGCGAACCAGCGGGCGATCTCGGCGCGCACTTCGGCGGGGGTCTGCGGTTCGGCCCGCCGCAGCGGCGCGGCGGCGGCCCAGGGCGGCGGCTCCGGGAACGGC
>DATEKP010000284.1:0-6212 GCA_035277405.1 Allostellaceae bacterium
GTATGTGGGCACCGCCCCCCTCACCCTGCCCTCTCCCCCCGTTGCCGAGGGGAGAGGAACAAAACTCGGGGACTACCTTGGCGAATAGCCTATCGATCGCCGGGCTCGATGCCGGTTACGGCTCGGTGCGCGTGCTGGAGGGCATTTCGCTCGCCGTCGGGCACGCCGAGACCGTGGCGCTGCTCGGCACCAACGGCAACGGCAAGTCGACCCTGATGAAATGCGTGATGGGAATGCTGCGCCCGACCGCGGGCCACATCACCGCCGAGATCGACGGCGAAGAGATCGATCTGGTCGGCCGCAGCACCGAGGAGATCGTCGATCTCGGGATCAGCCTGGTGCCGGAGGGGCGCCGCCTGTTCCCGAAATTGACGGTCGAGGAGAACCTGCTGCTCGGCGCGTTCCGGCGCACCGCGCGCGGCGCCATCGCGGCCAACCTCGAATCCTCATACGAGACGTTTCCGCGCCTGTTGGAGCGCCGCCGCCAGCTCGCCGGCTCATTGTCGGGCGGCGAGCAGCAGATGCTGGCGCTGGCGCGCGCCTTGATGTCGGCGCCGCGCATCCTCTTGATCGACGAGCCATCGGTCGGGCTGGCGCCGATCCTCGTCAGCCGCACGATCGACAAGGTCAAGGAGCTGAAAGAGCGGTTCGAATTGACCGTGCTGATGGCCGAGCAGAATTTCAACCAGGCGGTGCGCATCGCCGACCGCGGCTATGTCATCGTGCACGGCCAGATCGCGTTCGAGGGCCGCAACGCCGACGAACTCAACAACAACGAGCTCGTCCGCAAATTCTATCTCGGGCTGTAGCCGGATCACGCGCTCCACGAGGTTCTGTCACATCGAGATTGCTTCGCCGCTACGCTCCTCGCAATGACACCATCGGCGTCATTGCGTGCGAAGCGAAGCAATCTCGGACGCGTTACCGCGTCCAGCCCAGGATCGCGGCGGCGACTTCGGCGGGCTTGTCGAGTTCGGCGAGGTGGCCGGCGTCGGGAATGGTGTGAATTTCTGTCCGGCCGGCAATGCCGCGGGCGAATTTTTCGGCATAGCTCTTCGGCACGATCCGGTCCTCGGCGCCCCAAACGAGCAGGGTCGGCGCGGCGATCAGCGGCAGGCGCTTTTCGAGCTTGGTGTTGCCGAGCGGCCAGAAGATGCGGGCCGCGGCCTCGGCGGCGCGCACCTGCTCGATCGGCCATTCCGGCGAGTTCTGGCCTTCTGGCTCCGCCTTCAGCCATTCCCACTTCGCCGGATCGGCGCATAAGAGGCCCGGCACGTCCGGCGCGCGCTGCGCCCACGGGTCGGTCATCGGCTCCTGTTCGTCGAACAGCCCCCACGGCGCGATCAGCGCCAGGCGCCTGACCGATTGCGGCCAAATCGCAGCGACCTCCGCAGCCAGCGAGCCGCCGGGTCCGCTGCCGGCGAGGTCGGCCCCGGCCAGGCCGGCCAACTCGATCAACCGGTGCGCCGCCAGCACCCAGTCGAGATGGCTGTCGAGCACGGCGTGGCCACGCTCGCCGCCGGGAAAGCCGGGCAATGACGGCACGACGACAGTGCGCTCGCGCGCCAGCACGTCGAGAAACGGGATCCACCGCGGCAATCCGCCGAAGCCGGCGAGAAACCCGAGTTTCGGCCCGCTGCCTTTGGTCCACACGCGGCAGGAACAGCCGTTAAGTTCGACGGTCGTGGTCTCAGGCTCTGTCACGAGCTCCTCGCTGCTAGTGCTCAGCATCGTCGCTTGAGTTGTCGGGTATTCGCGGCTGCCGGGTCATCGCCCAAAGCGTCGGCGCGCCCACGAACGGGTTCCCCGTATAGGAGATTTCGTATCCGAGCCGGCGGTAAAACCGATGCGTGCGCGGAAACGGAGTCTCCAGATAACAGAGCACTCGGGATTGGTCCGCCAAGTTCAGCACCGGCGCGAGCAGCGCTGAACCAAAACCATGCCCCTGCCACGCTGGGACGATGCCGGTAAAAAACAGATACCAGTGCGGTGCGGCCGGGTGGCCCGCCTCAAGCGAAGCGAAACCGGCAAACAGCGCCTCGGCGGCGGCGTTGTCGACATCGCGCACCACGCGCTCGGCGGCGATTGCCCGCTCGCGATCAAGCTCAGTAGGCTCATCGGCATCGGGAGGCCGCCAGATCGCCGCACCAATAATCGCTCCATCAAGCATCGCCGCATACACGTGGCCGAACCGCAAATGCGAGACGATGATGTCGCTGAAAAATGCACCGAACACCCGCGCGCGCGGTGCCGCTTCGGGAAAATAAAAAGAGAAGATCGGATCGGGCAGGAAGGCCGCCGTAAGCGCGGCGACCGCCTCGTCTGCGCGCGTTTCGGGCAGTATCATGACGCGCGGGTGCACCGCAGCATCTCCTTGAAGGAAGGGACTGCTTGGCGTTGTAGCGTCGCCGCAGCCTCTTCCACGCACGGCGTCACTCCGCCGCCAGCGCTGCCGGCGCGAACGACGGCAGCGGAGCGCGCTCGGCCGCCGGCATCGGCTGCGGCCACCAGCGGTCGTCCCATTCGGCGAACACGCCGCGCAGTTGGGGCAATACCTTCTCGGCGAACAGGCCGGTGTTGTACCTGGCCAGATCCTTGTTCATGTTGCCGAACTGCAGAAGCAGCATCAGGTGCCCGACATTGAGTTTGTGCGCCACCTCCTTCAGCTGCGCGGCGACCTCGTCAGGCGAGCCGATGATGACGTAGCCCTTGTCGACGATCGCGTCCATCTCGCGCGCCAGCATCTGGAACTTGGTCTCGTAGCGCTGTGTGTTGGCAGCGGCCTGCTGCACCTGGCCCTGGATGCCGCGGCGCTGCGTCTCCTCGGTCGTGTAGCCGGGCGGGCCGGCAAAGCGCGGATCGATGTGCAGGCAGCGGCCGTAGAAATATTCGGCCGGCTCACGGTAGAGCCGGTAGGCCTCCTCGCGGCTCTCGGCGACTCCGACGAATTGCAGGAAACCAGCGTGGTAGGGGTTCCGGTCCTTGCCGAGCCGGTCCATCTCGGCCCAGAACCCGTCCATCGTCGCCTGTCCGGCCTTGTAGCCGTAATACGACAAATAGCAGTAGACGTGGTCCATCTGGGCGCACCAGCGCCACGTCTCGACCGAGCCTCCGCCGGGGATCCAGATCGGCGGGCGCGGCTTCTGCACGGGGCGCGGCCAGATGTTGACGTAGCGCTGCTGGTTGAAGCGACCGTTCCACGCGAAGGTCTCGGGCTCGGTCCACGCCTTCAGGACGAGATCGTGCGCTTCGAGATAGCGCTCGCGCAATGTCGAGGGGTTCTGGCCATAGGCGTAGCAGGTGTCCATCGGCGAGCCGACCGGGAAGCCGGCGATCAGCCGTCCGCCGGAGATAACATCGATCATCGCGAATTCTTCGGCGACCCGGGTCGGCGGATTGTACAGCGCGAGCGAGTTGCCGAGCACGCACAGCGCGGTATCGGTCGTGCGCCGCGCCAATGACGACGCGACGAGATTGGGCGAGGGCATCAGCCCATAGCCGTTGTTGTGATGCTCGTTGACGCACACCGCGTCGAAGCCGCATTCGGCGGCGTATTCCAGCTCATCCATGAAATCGTTGTACATGTGATGCGCCCGGCGCGGGTCGAACAGCGAGGAATGGATATCAACCCAAACGCTTGGGTTTTTCTCGCGAAAATCGTCGGGCAATTCGGTGTACGGCATCAGGTGAAACCACATCAGCTTCATTGCCCCGGCCTCCCGAACAGTGTTCAAAAATCGCCAACATCGTGCAGCCTGACCCGCGGGCATCGACGCGTCAACCGCCGACATCCCCGCCTTTCGGACAGGCGATCGGGAGCCGGTTGACAGCCCCGAAGCCATATTGCAACTAGAGCAGCCCGTGGGCGGGGGCAGGTGATGCCGACCGCCGCTCGGCGCGAGGCGGGATCGGAAACTGGTGCAATGAGATCGACAACCGAAGCACGTAGCGCGGCCGGTACCGCCCGCCCAGGCAGCACCGCGGCGCGGCGGCCGTCAACGCCGGTACGGCCCCCCGCGATTGTCGAGCCCGGCGATCTCTCGGTCACCGCGGTGACCGTCCTGCGGGTCGAACAAGGTCTTCACGCGCTGCACGTCGGAGAGCTGCCCGGCGCGGCGGGCCGCACCGGCGGCATGGCGTTGCCGGCGGCACAAATCGTCGCGGCTCCCGCCGGCGCGGACGCGGCGGTCGAAATCGTCGCCGCCTTCCCCGGCGAGGGCCCGTGGCTCGGCAAGGCCGGCGGCACCTTGATCCTGCGCGCGCCGCCCGGCGGCGGTGCGGTCGTCGTCACCGCCTACGACGCGCCGGGCCGGCCCGCCGTCGAGCTGCCGCTCGACTTGCAGCGCCTCGCCGGCCCCTCTCCCCTCGCTGCCGCCCAGGCCGATGACACAGCCACCTCCGCGGCTCCGTCGGCCGCCGGTGCGAGCCGCGACGTCGCCACCGAAATCCTGCTGCATATCGAGCGCGCGGGAGACCGGGTCTTTCCCGGTCGCGGCTGGGTCGGTGCACTCGGCCGCCGCATGCGCATCGAGGCGTTCAGCGTGCGCCCGCTCGAAGCCATCGCGCCGTCCGATATCGAGATGAAAGGGTTTCTGCCCAACGGCGGCGAGACGCCGTGGATCCCGGGCGGCGTATTGTGCGGCACGCGCGGGCGCGGCCTGCCGCTGACCGGGTTCGCCGTGCGGGTCGGGCCGCAACAGGCCGAGCGGTTCGAGGTGGCCTATCAGGGCTCGTTCTTCGCCGGCGGCATCTCCGAATTGTGCCGCGACGGCGCGCCGTGCCAGGCGGCGGCGGACGATCCGCTGGAGGCGATCAATCTGCGGCTGATCGAGCGCATCGACCCGGGTGCGGCCGAGGGCGCGCGTTAGATCACGGTTAACCGCCGCCGCATAGATACGTCGGGTCGCCGCCGCCGCGACGATCCGTGGCGCACCGCGCCGAACGGCTGAATTCGGGGCACGATGAAGTTCCTGTTCGTCCATCAGACCTATCCCGGGCAATACCTGCACCTGATCCAGCATCTGCGCGATGCCGGGCATTCGGTGCTGTTCGTGACGCAGCGCCGCGAGCGCGACATCCCCGGCATCCGCACCCTCGAATACCTGCCGGCGCCGATCTCGCTGGCCGCCCAGTCCTATGTCAGCGATCTCGAAGCCGGCGCGCTGAACGGCCTTGCCGTGGCGCGGCTGTGTCAGGGGTTGAAGCGCGAGAATTTTCAGCCCGACATCGTCATCGGCCACACCGGCTGGGGCGAGTTGCTATTCATCAAGGACGTGTGGCCGAGCGTGCCGATGCTCGGCTATTTCGAATTCTTCTACCGCGCGTCCGGTTCCGACCTCGATTTCGACCCCGAATTCCCGCCGACCGTCGAGGACGAGATGCGGGTCAGGGTACGCAACGCGACCAATTTCCTGAGCCTGGACGCCGCCGATTGGGGCCATACCCCGACCAACTGGCAGCGCGACCAGTATCCGAGCGGGTATCACCCGCGCATCAGCGTGATCCACGAGGGGATCGACACCGAACGGGTTCGCCCCGAACCCACCGCGCGGCTGTGGCTGAAGGGCGGATTGTCGTTGTCGCGCGAAGATGAGGTGCTGACCTACAGCGCCCGCCGGCTCGAGCCCTATCGCGGTTTCCACGTGCTGATGCGGGCGTTGCCTCGGGTATTGCGCGAGCGCCCGAAGGCACGGGTCGTGATTGTCGGCGGCGACGGGGTCAGCTACGGCCGGCCGCCGGCCGAAGGGACTACCTGGCGCGAGCACATGCTGGCGGAACTGAGCGGCCGGCTCGACCTCAGCCGCATCCATTTCGTCGGCTGGCTCGCCTACGCGCAATATCTGGCGATCCTGCAAATCTCGCGGGCGCACGTCTACATGACCTATCCATTCGTGCTGTCGTGGGGGCTGCTCGAGGCGATGGCATCGGGCTGCGCGATCATCGGGTCGCGCACGCCGCCGGTCGAGGAGGTCATCGACGGCAGCAACGGCCATCTCGTCGATTTCTTCGACATCGACGGTCTGGCCGCCCGCATTTGCGAAGTGCTGGCCAACCCGGAGGCGAGCACGGCGATGCGGCGCCGCGCGCGCGAGCATGTGAGCGGGCATTACGACCTGCACAGGACCTGCCTGCCGGCGCATTTGGCGTTGATCCACCGCCTGACCGGCAGCGACCCGGCGCCGGCGCGCGGGAGACGCCGCCGAACTGCGCAG
>DATEKP010000285.1:0-4201 GCA_035277405.1 Allostellaceae bacterium
AGCGAGAGCCAGGAGCGCATGCTGATGATCCTGGCGCCGGGCAGCGAGGCGGCGGCGCGCCGCGTCTTCGACAAATGGGAGCTGGATTTCGCGGCGATCGGCCGGGTCACCGACACCGGTCGGCTGATTCTGCGCATGCACGGCGTGGTGGCCGCCGAGATCCCGGTCGGGCCATTGGTCGGCGAGGCGCCGGTCTACGAGCGGCCGCGCACGGCGATCCAAGACGCGCCGGAACTCGTGGCAGCCTCGCTGTCCGCGCGCGATCCGCTGAAATGCCTGATCCGCCTGTTGTCGTGCCCCGATCTCGCCTCGAAACGCTGGATCTGGGAGCAGTACGACCATCTCGTGCAGGGCAACACGGTAAAGCGGCCGGGCGGCGACGCTGCGGTCGTCCGGGTCAGCGAGCAGGGCAAGGCACTGGCGCTCGCTACTGACGCGACTCCGCGCTATTGCGACGCCGACCCGGCGCGGGGCGGCGCTCAGGCGGTGGCCGAGAGCTGGCGCAACCTGACCGCGGTCGGCGCACAGCCGTTGGCGCTGACCAATTGCCTGAACTTCGGCAACCCCGAGAGACGGGAGATCATGGCGCAGTTTGCCGCGGTTGTCGGGGGCATGCGCGCTGCCTGCCTCGCGCTCGACTATCCGGTCGTCTCGGGCAACGTCTCGCTCTACAACGAAACGAGCGGCCAGGCCATCTTGCCGACCCCGGTGATCGGCGGCATCGGCCTGCTGTCCGATGCGCATCGCGCCCTCGATCTGGCGCTGAAAAACGACGGCGCCACGCTGCTGCTGATCGGCGCGACCACGGGCCATCTCGGCGCCTCGCTGTACCTGCGCGAGATCGAGGGGCGCGAGGACGGCGCGCCGCCGCCGGTCGATCTCGCCGCCGAGCGCAAGAACGGCGATTTCGTGCGCCGGCTGATCGAGCGCGGCCTCATATCGGCGTGCCACGATATCGCCGATGGCGGCCTCCTCATCGCGCTCGCCGAAATGGCGATGGCGGGCAGCCGCGGCGCACTGCTCGACCCCCCGCCGCCCGACCTTCCGGCCCACGCCTGGTGGTTCGGCGAGGACCAGGCGCGCTACCTATTGGAAACCGCCGACCCTGACGCCGTTCTGGCGGCCGCAGCTTCTGCCGCCGTGCCGGTTTGCCGCATCGGCACCACCGGCGGGGCTGCGTTGACACTTTCCGGCGGCGGTGCCATATCGGTCGCGCAACTCAAGGCCGCAAACGAGGCCTGGCTGCCGGGCTACATGGCGCAGGGTTGAACCCTATGGCGATGGATGCGGCGGAGATCGAGCGGCTGATCAAGGCAAGCCTGCCCGATGCGCAAGTCTCGATCGAGGATTTGCGCGGCGATGGCGACCATTACGCCGCCCACATCGTTTCCGGCGCGTTCCGCGGCAAGAGCCGGGTGCAGCAGCATCAACTGGTGTATCAGGCGTTGCGCGGCCGCATGGGCAGCGAGCTGCACGCGCTGGCGCTGCAGACGAGCGCCCCCGAGGACTGAGACTTCAATTCACAGGCAACTTACCCAAGGACAACAACGATGGACGTCACCCTCCAGGATCGCATCCGCCAGCAGATCGGCGAAGCGCCGGTTGTCTTGTTCATGAAGGGCACCCCGGTCTTCCCGCAATGCGGCTTCTCGGCGGCGGTCGTGCAGATCCTCAGCCACATGGGGGTCAAGTTCAAAGGCATCGATGTCCTGGCCGACCCGTCGGTGCGCCAGGGCATCAAGGAATTCTCGAATTGGCCGACGATCCCGCAGCTCTATGTCAAGGGCGAATTCGTCGGCGGCTGCGATATCGTGCGCGAGATGTTCGAGACCGGCGAATTGCAGCAATTGCTCGAACAAAAAGGCGTGCCCAACCGGGCATAGCGGTCAGATTCTCGTCACCCCCGCGAAAGCGGGGGTCCAGGAGCCGCCCTCATCGCTGGCAGCGGATTCCCGTTTGCGCGGGAATGACGGTTGGAAGGCGGCCCCGGCAGCTTCTACACTCCCGGCATGCGGCGGTTCTCGAAACGCAAGGTTGCGGAATTCTACCGGCGGCTCTCCGCCAGCCGGCCGATCCCGCGCACCGAACTCGAATTCATCAACCCGTTCACCCTGTTGGTCGCCGTCGTGCTGTCGGCGCAGGCGACCGATACCGGCGTAAACCGCGCCACGCCGGCCTTGTTCGCGCTCGCCGACACCCCGCACAAGATGCTGCAACTGGGCGAGGCGCGGGTCGCCGATCTGATCCGCACGATCGGCCTCTACCGCACCAAGGCGCGCAACGTCATCGCGCTGTCGCGCATCCTGGTCGAGCAGCATGGCGGCACCGTGCCGCGCGACCGCGAGACGCTTGAAACCCTGCCCGGGGTCGGCCGCAAGACCGCCAATGTCGTGATGAACGTCGCGTTCGGCGAGCCGACGATCGCCGTCGATACGCACATCTTCCGCGTCGCTAACCTCACCGGCCTCGCGCCGGGCAAGACGCCGCGCGCCGTCGAGGACGGGCTGGAGGCGGTGACCCCGCCGCAATACAAGCTCGGCGCCCACCACTGGCTGATCCTGCACGGCCGCTACGTCTGCAAGGCCAGGAAGCCGGACTGCCCGGTCTGCGTCGTTGCCGATCTGTGCCGCTACGGCGCCAAGACCGCGCCCGCCGAACTCCCCCCGGAGATGATCGCCGCGCGCGCCGAGGCGCCGGGGTAGAGCGGTCACTTGGCGCGCGCGAAGCCTTTCGCCTGCATGCAGGACGCGACGAGCGCGGCGGCGCGGCCGCGGGTCTGGTCGCGCATCGTCTCGCTCGCGACATGGCCGACATGCGTGCGCTGCCAGTCGTTCTGGCGGGTGGCGAGGATATCTTCGTTGATGCCGATCTCCGGCGCGATCGCACTCGAAGCTTCCGCGCGGCATTCCGAATAGGCCGCGTCGGTCGCGGCCGCATCGGCGCCCGGCTTGGCCCAGCCGCCGCCGGCACAGGCCGCGAGCGCCGGCAACAGCACAAGCGCGACGAGCCGTCTCATCGCCGGTCGGAGGCAGCCCGCCGCGCCGCGAGTTCCGCCAGGATCGCGCGCTTCTCGGCAGCGCTCGCCGTGTACCATCGGGCGATCTCCTCGACCTTGCGCAAACACCCGCGGCACATGCGGGTTGCCGGGTCCATCAGGCAGATGCCGAGGCAGGGCGACGGCAGATCCGGCTCGCCGGCCCCGGTCGGCATCGCCGTCACGAGCCCTTCGCCGGCTGCAGCAGGTCATCGAGCCGGGTGCGCAGCAGCTTGGCGCGCGCCACCGGGATCGCGTAGCGCCAGCGCCCGACCCTGGCGTTGATGTCCTTCGCCTCGGCCGCCGCGGCGCCGCTGCCGGCGGCCTCGACCGCGACCCAATCAACGTTGTCGCGCTCGACCAGGCGCAGCGTGACGGTCAGCCCGTCCGCCGTCGTGAATACGGCGCGCGCCACGCCGCCCTCGGGCACCGGCAACACGGCGGCCGGCCGCACGTCGTCGAGTTCTAAATCGGCGAGCGCCGCCGCCGGCGCCTGCAGCGCCGTCTCGTCCTTGAATTTGGCTTCGGCCGGCGCATCGGCGACCGTGAACCCACCGCCCGGCGCGTCGCGCCGCAGCACCAGCGCGGCGCCGTCGGCGCCGGTCAGCGCGACCGAGACGATGCGCGATGCCGGCACATCGACGATCAGCCGGTCGAGCCAGTCGGCGATCGCGCCTGAGACATCGAGCGCCCCGCGCGCCAGCCAGGCCTGGTCGCTGCCCGGCTTGCGCACATAGACGCCGCCGTCGCCGCTCCCCAGCAAATCCGGGCGCGATTTGCCGACGATCAGCTCGGCGACGGTGGCGCCGCTGCGGTCCTGCAGCTGCACCAGCGTCGCCTTGCCGTTTTTCGGATCGTCGAGGTCGAGCCGCGCCAGCAGCTCGGCGCGCTTGGTCTTCGGCTCGATCAGCCGCAGATCGGCGAGGCCGGCCAACAGGCGGCGGACCCGGCCGGGCGACGCCGGATAATTCTCCTTCTCGACCACCGCCCAGCGGCCGCCGATCGCGCCGAAATCGGCCTTCATCGCGCCGCGCGTGAGACGCATCCAGGCGAGGTCGCCGAGCTTGCCGGCGAGCTGCGGCAAGGCCGCGACCGGCTGAAACGGCGGCGCCTCGGCGCGGTCGCCGCGCTCCGCCACAAAACCCGCGGCGGCGACCGCGGCGATCG
>DATEKP010000286.1:0-8857 GCA_035277405.1 Allostellaceae bacterium
CCCCGCGAAAGCGGGGACCCAGAGCGAGCGGCAGAGCGGTTGCCCTGGATTCCCGCTTGCGCGGGAATGACGAAGGAGTGTGGGGCGGGTAATGGACGAGACTGCGCTGCGGCAGGGCATCGACGAGCTTTATGCCGCCTATGCCGATTGCATCGACGACGACCGGCTCGAGGAGTGGCCGGGGTTCTTCGTCGAGGACTGCCGCTATCTGATCACCGACCGCGACAGCCACGCCGCCGGGCTGCGCCACGGCATCATCTATTGCGCCTCACGCGGCATGCTGGCCGACCGTGTCATGGCGCTGCGCCGTGCCAACATCTTCGAGCCGCACCGCTACCGCCACCTCGTCGGCCCGGCCCGGCTCGGCGCCGTCGCGAACGACGTCGCCGAGGCGCGCGCCAATTTTCTCGCGGTGCGCATCATGCACGATGGCGAGAGCACATTGTTCGCGACCGGCCGCTATCTCGATCGGGTCGATGTCAGCGCCACGCCGTTCCGCTTCGTCGAGCGCCTCGTCGTGCTCGACAGCCGCAAGATCGATACGCTGCTGGTAATCCCGCTTTGATCGCGAGCATCGGAACGCGGGCGTCTCGCCCGCAATGCGGCCGGGACGGCCGCGGTCCCGGAAAGCGCGATGATTGACGAGGACGACATCCTGTTCGGGCGCGAGGGCGGGGTCGCCACCGTCACGCTGAACCGGCCGGCGGCGCTGAATGCCTTCACGCTGGCAATGTATCGGCGGTTCGACCCGATGCTGCGGCAATGGGCCGACGACCCGAACGTCCACGCCGTGCTGGTGCGCGGCGCCGCGGGCCGCGCCTTTTGCGCCGGCGGCGACATCCGCGCGATCTACGAGGCCGGCATGGGCATCGCCGGCGATCCGGCATTGCCCGCCGAATTCTTCCGCGATGAATACCGCGCGATCCGCCGCGTTCACCGCTATCCGAAGCCCTATATCGCAGTCATCGACGGCATCACGATGGGCGGCGGCGCCGGGGTCGCGGTCAACGGCCGCTATTGCATCGCCACCGAGCAGACCATGTTCGCGATGCCGGAAACCGGTATCGGGCTGTTCCCCGATGTCGGCGCCAGCCGTTTCCTGAACCTCTGCCCCGGCCGGATTGGCCGCTATCTGGGGCTGGCCGGCGCTCGGATCGGCCCGGCGGACGCGCTCTATTGCGGCGTCGCGACCCATTTTGTGCCGCGCGAGCAGGTACCTGCGTTTACGGGACGCCTGGCAGCCACCGTCTGGCGGGAGGGCGAGGAAGACGCGCAGGTCGGGGAGGCCATCGCTGCATTCGCCGCCGATCCCGGCACGCCGCCGCTCGCTGCTCGCCGCGTCGCGATCGACCGCTGCTTCGCCGGCGACACGGTCGAAGCGATCCGCGATGCGCTCGCGGTGGAGGCCTCCACCGGCGGTCCCGACAGCCAATGGGCAGCGGACATAAGCGCCGCGTTGCTGACCAAATCGCCGACCAGCCTCAAGATCGCGCTGCGCCAGCTGACGATCGGACGCGGCTGCGACATCGAGGGCGCGCTCGCGCTCGAATACCGCATCACCCAACACGTCATGCGCGGCCACGATTTCTACGAAGGCGTGCGAGCCGCGATCATCGACAAGGACCAGCGGCCGGATTGGCGGCCGGCCACTCTCGCCGAAGCGACCGACGCGATCGTCGCGGCATATTTCGCGCCGCTCGGGGCGGGCGAGCTTCGCTTCGATTAAGATTCACAACGAGACAGCGAGGCAATGAGGCGTAGGCGCATTCGCCATTGCCATCTCGTTGTCTCGCTGTCTCATTGTGATTGAATTCTCCCCGAACGGAGGTGTGCGCCATGGCGACGATCGGGTTCATCGGCCTCGGCAATATGGGGGCGCCGATGGCGGCCAACCTGCTGAAGGCGCAACACCGCATCGCCGGCCACGACATCGTCGCCTCGGCCGTCGCTGCTCTCTCCGAGAAGGGGGGGCACGCCGCCGCGACCGTCGCCGAGGCCGCTGCCGCGGGCGATGTCGTGATCACGATGCTGCCGGCCGGGCCGCAGGTGCGGGCGGTCTATTTCGGCGCCGATGGGGTGCTGGCGCATGCCCGCCCTGGCGCGCTGCTGATCGACTGCTCGACGATCGATGTCGAGACGGCCCGCGCCGTCGCCGCCGCCGCCGCCGAAAAGGGCTTGCAGATGCTCGATGCGCCGGTCTCGGGCGGGGTGATCGGCGCCGCAGCCGGCACGCTGACCTTCATGGTCGGCGGCGAGGCGGCAGCGTTTGCGCGCGGCGAGCCGATCCTCAAATCGATGGGCCGCACGATCGTCCATGCGGGCCCGTCGGGTGCCGGCCAGACAGCGAAAATCTGCAACAACATGATCCTCGCCGCCTCGATGATCGCCGTGTGCGAGGGGTTCGCGTTGGCCGATAAGCTCGGCCTGCCGGCGCAGACGCTGTTCGACATCTGCAGCACATCGACCAGCCAATGCTGGGCGATGACCGGCTATTGCCCGGTGCCGGGACCGGTGCCGGCGGCGCCGTCAAACCGCGGTTACGCCGCCGGCTTCACCGCTGCCAATATGTTGAAGGACCTGCGCCTCGCTCAGCAGGCGGCCGGCGCGACCGGCGCGGCGACGCCGCTCGGCGCGGCGGCCGCCAATCTCTATCAGCTCTACGTCGATGGCGGCGGCGGCCCGTCCGACTTTTCGGGGATCATGCAATTGCTGAACCGTACCGTTCGCGCGAAATGACAACGAAAATTTAACGAAAACAGCCTTAACGTTTGCCCAACGGTCCTGACGCGAGGCTGTTATGACGAACGGGTACCTTGAGGTGATTTCGCTGGTCGAGCGGCTTCACCGCCACTTCCTCGAGGTCGTGAAGCTGGAGCTCGATGGGCTCGGCATCCACGACATCAACAACGTACAGGGCCTGATGCTGTTCAACATCGGCGACGCCGAAATGACGGTCGGCGAGCTGACGTTGCGCGGCTGCTATCTCGGCTCCAACGTCTCCTACAACGTCAAGAAGATGGTCGAGAACGGCTATCTCGCGCAGGAGCGCTCGGTCCACGATCGCCGGTCGATCCATGTCAAGCTGACTGACAAGGGGCGCACATTGCGCGACCGGCTCTCCGGCATGCATGCACGGCATGTCGAGATGCTCGGGCAGACCGCGATCACCGACGGAGACTTGCAGAACGTCAACGTGACGCTGAAGCGGCTGGAGCGTTTCTGGGTGCGCGCCAGCGATCTGGTGCAGCGGCCCGGGCAATTCGCCGCCTGAGCTGGCGTCAGGGAATTTCTTCGGGTGCCAATTTTGGAGTGCTGATCTTCGAGTAGAACTTTTTTCAGGTGACGGGGCGGCGGCGGGCTGCAAGTCTGCCGCCGCCCCTTTTTTGTCCGGAGAATGCCGATGCCCCCCGCCCCTCCGCCGCTCGCCGAACTGGCACCCGGCCTCGCCGCCGCCGGTCGGCTCGACCGCGATGATATAGAGGCGCTGGCGCAGGCCGGCATCTGCACCATCGTCAACAACCGCCCGGACGGGGAGGATCCCGGCCAGCTGCCGGCCGCCGAAGCACGCCAGATCGCCGCGGCGCACGGCATCGCCTACCATCACATCCCGGTCACCGCGGCAACCCTGTCGCGCGCCGATGTCGCCGCCTTCGCGGCGGTGCTGGCGAGCGCACCCCGGCCGATCGTCGCGCACTGCCGCAGCGGCACCCGCTCGACCCTGCTGTGGGCGCTCGCCCGGATGCAGGAGGGCGCCGATCCCTTCGCCTTGGTGGCCGAGGCGGCGCGCCACGGCATCGACATCGCGGCGCTGCCGGCGATCGCCGCCCGGCTGGGCTAGCAGCGGGCCGTTTCAGGCCGTCTGGTCGAGCGCGGCGCGCAACGTCGCGGCCAGCTCGTCGCTGCTGTAGGGCTTGCTGAGCAGCGGGAACGAGCTGAACGGCTCCGCCTTGACGTCGAACTTCGTCTGCGGAAACCCGGATGTCAGGACGATGCGCAGCCACGGCGCGCGCTGGCGCGCCACGCGCGCGAGTTCGGCGCCATCGATGCCGCCCGGCATCACGATATCGGTGAACAACAGATCGACGCGCTCGCGGTCGAGCGTATCGAGCACCGCGGCGGCCTCGCTCTCCAGCGCGCGATAGCCGAGCTGCCGCAGCTGCCGCACGACGACGCGCCGCAGCGCGGGATTGTCCTCGACCACCAGCACCGTCTCGCCAAAACCGCGCGATGGCGGGGCCACCGTCACGCGCTGCTGCAACGCGCCTTCCTCAGGCTCGGCGCGCGGCAGGTACAGGCGAAACGTCGTGCCGACTTCGGGCTCGCTGTAGACGCTGACGTGGCCGTTCGATTGCTTGATGAAGCCGAACACCATGCTGAGGCCGAGCCCGGTGCCTTTGTCGGCTTCCTTGGTTGTGAAAAACGGCTCGAAGATCCGGCTCATAATCTCGGGCGGCATGCCGGTGCCGGTGTCGCTGATCGCGACCATCGCATAATCGCCGGGGACCACGTCGTTGACCGCCGCGTAATCGGCATCGAGATGCTTGTTGCCGGTCGTCACGATCAGCCGGCCGCCTTTTTCCATCGCGTCGCGCGCATTGACCGCGAGGTTGACCAGGCTGGCTTCGAGCTGCGCCGGATCGACCACGATCGGCCACACCGGCGCGGCCGCCAGGTCGAGCACGATATCGACGTCCTCGCCCAACAAGCGACCCAGCAGTCTCGCCAGATTTTCGATCATCTCGTTGAGGTCGATGCGCGCCGGGCGCAGCGGCTGCTTGCGCGCGAACGCCAACAGACGGCGGGTCAGATCGGCGCCGCGCCACGCCGCGTCGAGCGCTTCGCCGACCAGTTCGCTGGCCTCGGGATCGCCCTCCAGCGGCTTTTCCAACAGGCCGAGATTGCCGACGATGATGCCGAGCAGGTTGTTGAAATCGTGCGCCAGACCGCCGGTCAGATTGCCGATCGCCTCCATTTTCTGCGTGTGCGCCAATTGCTGCTGCAGCACGCGCAACCGCGCCTCGCGTTCCTTGCTCTCGGCAATTTCGGCGCGCAATTGCGCCGTTCGCTCGGCGACCGTGCGCTCCAGATGTTCGCGCGACTGCACGCGACCGAGCGCGGCGGCGGCCTGGGCACCGATCGTCGCCAACACGTCGAGTTCGCCCTCGGCAAAATCCGCGCCGTCCCCGCGGGCAAAGCACAGGATGCCGAGCCGCCGCTCGCCGGCAACCAGCGGGACGGCGGCATGCCGGCCGGCAACTCCGCACGCGGCTGCCTGCTCCGCCGGCAGGTCGCAGCACGCGATCACCGATGCCCCGGTAAGCTCTCCCGAGAGCAACGCGTCGCGGCACGCGCACCGGTCGGGCGGCGGGTCGCGCTGCAAGGGCCGTGCACGGGGCCGGTCGATGCGGCGAATAGCGCCGCTATCGTCGATCAGGACGAGCCACGCCGCCGCGACGAAATCAAGGCTGGCGCCGCCTTCCAGCGCGGCCGCGACCGCCTCGCGTTCGCTCAGCGCGCTGTTGAGCGCGGCAACCACGCAGTGCAGCAGGTTGAGCGTGTTATTGGCCTCGCGCAGCGAGCTTTCGCCGGCCTTCACCTCTTCGACGAGGCGCGCCGCCTGGGCGTAGACTGACATCAGCACGTCGAGCATCTGCTCGCGCTCGGCCGTGATGACGTGTGTGGCGCCGTCGATCTCGATTCGCACGCCGCTCGACAGCTTGCTCGGTCCGCGCAGCGAGCGGTTGGCCAGCAGGTAATCGATGCGCGCCAGCAACTCGCGTTCGTCATAGGGTTTGGTGATGAAATTATCGGCGCCGCAATTGATCCCGGCGATAACGTCGGCCGGCCGCGCCAAGCTGGTGACCAGGACGACCGGAACCTCCTTCAGCTGCGGATCGGCCTTGATCGCGCGGCACAGCGCGTAGCCGTCGACCTCCGGCATCACGACGTCGGTGATGACGAGGTCCGGCGGCTCGGCGCGGGCCAGCGCGAGCGCCTCGCGGCCGTTGCGCGCCAGACGCACGTCGAGCGTGTGCTCTTCCAAGAGGGCGCGGATCAGCGCCGCCTGGGTCGGGCTGTCTTCGGCGATCAGCACGCGCGGCGCAGGCCGCGCCGGTGGATCAGGAATCATCGCATCATCCTGGGTTCGCCGCGGCGCGCACGAGCGCCGCGATCGCGTCGGGGGCCAGCACATGCATCGCCGCGCCGCAGGCAATCGCTTCCTTCGGCATGCCGAAGACGGCGCAGCTGCCGGCCTCTTGAGCGATCGTCAATCCGCCGGCCTCACGCAGTTTGAGCAGACCCTGAGCGCCGTCGCCGCCCATGCCGCTCAGCACGATGCCGATCGCGGCGGCGCCGTAATGCTCGGCGACCGAGGTCAACAGGTGAGAGCCGGACGGGCAGAACCCCGTGGCGCCATCGCCGGCGCGAATGGCGATCCTGCCGTCCGGCGTCACCCCCATCTGGCTGCCGTCGGGCGCCAGATAGGCGCGGCGCGGCAGGATCGCCTCGCCCTCTTGCGCCACGCCCGCCGACAGCCCGGTGCGCTGTGCCAGCCATTCGGCAAACCCGACGATGAACCCGGGCGCCATGTGCTGCACGATCAGCACCGCGGCATCGATACTGCCGGCCACGCCGCGCAGAACATCGGCAATGACGGCGGGGCCGCCGGTCGAAGCGGCGATCGCCACGATGCGCACGCCCGGCCGCGGTCGGGGAGGCAACGGAACCGGCCTTGTGGGCTCGGCGCCGCGCGGCCAGCGCCGCACGACGGTGACCTCGGACATCAGCTTGACCGTGCTGACGAGGCGCCGCGCGACATCCTCGTGATCGGGGTGATCGAGGCCGGCCGGCTTGGCGACGACCGCCAGCGCACCCGCCTCCAATGCCGCGAAACTCAGCTCCGCCTCGCGTTCGACGAAGCTGGCGCTGGCGACCACGATCGGCACCGGCATCTCGGTGAGGATGCGGCGCGTCGCCTCCAGCCCGTTGAGCCGCGGCATGTTGACGTCCATCACGATCACATCGGGCCGCAACGCGGCGGCCTGCCCGATCGCCTCGATGCCATCGCGCGCCGTCCCGGCAACGCGCAGCCCCGGATCGGCGGCGAGTACGGCGCACAGCAATTCGCGCTGCACCGCCGAGTCCTCGACGATCAGCACGGCAATGGGCTTCGGCCGAGCACTCACAGGAAGCGCTCGATCATTTCCTGCAGGTTGGTGTTCTCAAAGCCGGACTTGACGACATAGGCGTTGGCGCCGGCCCGAATGCCCTGCGCCTTGTCGTCGCGCGCCTCCAATGCGCTGACCAGAATGACCGGCAGATCCGCAAGCCGCCGGTCGGCGCGGATCCGCTCGGTCAGCTCGAACCCGTTCATGCGCGGCATATCGACGTCGGAGACGACCAGGTCGATCTCGTCATCGGCCAGCAAGTGCCAGGCCTCGGCGCCGTCGGCGGCGATGCGGACGCCGTAGCCCAACGCTTCGAGCAGGTTCTTTTCCATCATGCGGGTGGTCAGCGAATCATCGACCACCAGAATGGTCGGCCTTCGCCGGCGCGCCGGCGGGGCGGGCCGCGCATTATCCGTCGATCGGACGCGGCGCAGCGACCGCAGCAGATCGGCCGGCCGCAGGACGAGAGCCAGTTCGCCCGTGCCGAGCAACCCGGCGCCCGCGATGTTGCGCACCCTGGCGAGCGGCGGCTGGATCGGCCGCAGCAACACCTCGCGATCGCCCAGCACCTCATCGACGCGGAATGCCGCGCGTTCCCCACCCGCGACGACGACGACAAAAACACCGTCCGCAGCATCGTCGTCGCGGTCGAGGCCAAGGACCTGCGTCAGGCTGCCGCAGGCCGTCGGTTGCCCGCCGATCTCGATCGCCATGGCACCGGCTCGCCTCCTGATCCGGGCAACCGTCTCGACCGCGTCGAGCGGCAGCAGAAATGATTGCCGCTGCGCCCGCACGAGCAGGCCGTGAAAGCTGACGACGCTCGCCGGCAGGTCGATCGCGAACGAGGCGCCGCTTCCCGGCCGGTTTTCGATTGCGATCGATCCGCCGAGCCGCTCGACGCGCGCGGCGACGACCGCGAGGCCCATCCCATGCCCCGAAATCTCGGTCACGACCGGCCGCGTGCTCAGGCCCGAGCGCAGGACCAGCTGCAGAATTTGCGGCTCGCTCATCTGCTCGACGGCCTCGGCTGTCATGATCCGCCGCCGGATCGCCGCTGCCGTCACTCCTTCCAGATCGATCCCGCCGCCGTCGTCCGCGACCGTGATGCCGACCCGTGCGCCGTCGCGTGCGTGCACGGCAATCGAGATGACCCCGGGGACCGGCTTGCCGCCGGCGCGCCGCGCCTCGCTCGGCTCGATCCCGTGATCGACCGCGTTGCGCACGAGATGAATGAGCGGGTCTTTGATCGCCTGCAGCACCAAGCGATCGATCGGCAGCTGCCCGCCCTCAATGGCGCAGCGTATGTCCTTCCCGGCGCTTCTCGCGAGGTCTTGCGCCATGCCCGGCAAGAGATCGAGGACGCTCGCGGCCGGGGTCATGCGCACCCGCCGCATGCCGTCGAGAACGCCATCGACGGCGCCGCGCAAGCCGCGATCGAGCCGATCGAGACCGCGCTGCAACCCGCCGGCAAGCCGCTCGCCTTGATCGAGCGCGTCGGCAAGCTGGTCAAACAGCGGCTGACGCGCGGCCTGCGGCTGCTCGCGCACCGCCTTCAGCAGGGCGCGGCAGCGGCTCAGCAGCGGCGCCAGCGAACGTGCCTGCTGCGCCCGCTCGGCGGCGGCGAGGCGCGGCAGCAGCAGCTCTTCCGAGCGGACGATCAGATCGTCGAACAGGGCGGTGTCGATCCG
>DATEKP010000287.1:0-3591 GCA_035277405.1 Allostellaceae bacterium
TGGCCGCGCCGCGGCCGAGCAGGCGGCGGAGACGGCGCGGTCGGTGTTCGAGGCGGGTGGGGCCGGCGCGGCTTTACCACTGGTGGAGATTTCACGCGAGGCCTTGCAGCGCGGCATTCCGGCGTTCGAATTGTTCGCGCGCGCCGGGCTTGCCGCGTCCAACGGCGAGGCGCGCCGGCTGATCAAGGGCGGCGGCGCCCGCATCAACGACGCGCCGGTCGAGGGCGAGCTGCGCCCGGTCTCGCTCGCCGATCTCGACCCCGAGGGCCGGATCAAGCTCAGCGCCGGCAAGAAGCGCCACGCCCTGGTGCTGCCGTCCTAGAATCCCCTCTCCGCCCCTGGGGGCGGAGAGGGCACGGTGAGGTGGGGGATTCCAGAGCCCTGGCCGAGACCCACCTCACCCTTCCAATCGCTGTCGCGATTGGGCCCCTCCCTCTCCCCCCTGAAGGGCGGAGAGGGATTTGCGTCAATGCCCCGTCGCGGGGGCGGCGGCCGGCGCGGGAACGTCGGTGATCGGCGCGAACAGCTGGCGCAGAAAGCCCGGGGCCAGCGCCGATAATGGATTGACCGAGACCTGCGGGTCGTCGCCCTTGCCGCTCAGCCGGTAATTGGCGGCGAACAGGCCTTGCGAGCCGCCCCCCAGCAACGGCCCGATGACCGGCACGTTGCCGATCATCGAATTGAGCAGATAGGCCGGCGCGACGGTGCCGTGCAGTTCGAGCCAGTCGCGGTCGAGATCGTCCCAGCCGCTGGCGGTGACGCCGAGCGACTCGCCGAACGCCAAGAGCCGGTCGAGATTGAGCCGGCTGCCGTCGAACGTGAAATCGCCATGCAGTGTCGTGAACGGCAGTCCCGATCCGGACAGCGTGCTGGCGATCCCGGTCAAGGACGGCAATGCCAGAAGCCGCGCGATGATCGGGGTGCGCGCCAGCGTGTAGTTCTGCCCCTCGACATGGGCGCGCAACGTGCGCTTGCCGCCGGCCTCACCGAGCCGACCTTCGACGGTCAGCTTGCCGCCGCTGACCCCGTCGGCGATGTCGAGCAGTTGCAGCGCGGCGCCCAGGTCGTCGGAACGCAAGGTAAGGCGGCTGCCGTCGTCCTCGCCGAAGCGCAGCGACAATTCGTGCCCGTTGGCGTAATGCCCGTCGATCTGGCCGAACCGCCAGATGCCGCCGCTGCGCACGAGCTGGGCGGCGACCTGCCTGAGTTCGCGCCGAGCCCCGAAGATCAGGCGGTCGATGCGGGCGTTGACGGCGAGCGGCGCCGCTTGCGGTGACGAGCCGCCGCTCGTCGCCTGCTTCAAGAGATGATGGGCATCGAGGCGCGCCGCGTGGATGTCGGCGCGCCAGCCGCCGCCTTGCCGGCGGGTGACGAGACCGCTCAATTCGTTGTCGCCGATCACCAGCCGGCCGATTTGCAACCGCTCGATCGATTTGCGGTCGGCGGTGGGCTGCACGGCGAAGCGGCCGTCGAGCCCGGCGGCCCGCACCTCGATGTGCGGGATCAGCTTCAGGCCGTCCTTGTCGAAGTCCAGCGACAGCTTGGCGTTGGCCGGCTGGCCCGCCGGCTTCTTCCAGCCGGCCTCGGGAATGGCGAGAGCGGCATCGCGCAGGTCGAACACCGCCGCGGCCTCGCCACGGCCGCCGGCAAAGGCCGAATAGGTGGCATCAACCGCGATCGGCCCGGTTATGCGGTCGGGCGCGGCATCGAGCCCGAGGGTTTTCTGCGCCGCGTCGTCGAGCACCATCCCGACCCGGTAGGTCGCGCGCGGCCCGTCCTTCGGGTGGAAGAAGACGGTGGCGTCGAGCTTGCCGGGAATGCCCTCGAAGCGGGCCGTGCCGTGCGCATGGGCGCCCGATTGCTGGACGATGTCCAATGCCAGATTGCCGTCGGTGATGCCGCGGTCGAGCGCGACCTTGTTGATGCTGCCGCCGGTGATGGTCGACTTGGCGCCATATTCGATTTGCGCCAGCTTCAAATCGGCGAGCAGCGGAAACCTGAAATGCAGCTGCGTCACGGCCCGGCCGCCGACATGGGCGGGGTCGATCCCGGCGGCGTGCGCGAAGCCGAGGGGTTTCGCATCGATGACCTCAAGCGCGTCGCGCAGCGGGCCGGCGATCGGCAAATCGATCGTCAGCCACTCGGTCGGGCCGTCGAGCTCGGTCAATTTCAGCGATCCGCCGGTGACCTTGAGGCCTTTCAGCGTGCCGGTGGTGGGGACGAAATCGAGATGGCTGCCGGCGAAGACCGCCGTGCCATCCACGTTGCGCACCAACGGCAGCCCGTCGAAATAATTGATCGTCAGATCGTGGTAGCGCAGGGTTCCGCTTGCGTCGCGCAGCGCGGCGGAATGCGCCGCCGGATCGAGGTCGAGCGCGAGTTGCGCCGAGGCCTCGTCGAGCATGCCGTCGCGCACGTTCTGCAGCACCCAGTGCCGCCCGCCCGGGCTGAACGCCGGCGGCCACAGCGCGGCGAGCCGCGTCACCGGAACGTGGGTCAAGGAACCGGTCAGCCTGCCCACGACATGTCCCGCCGGGCGCGCCTCGGGCAGTGCCGCGACCAGCTCCGGGGTGATCCCGCCCAACTCGCCGGCCAAGGCGAGCTGCGTGCCGCCGCCGAGGTCGAGCGCGAGGCCGGTCAGCCGGACCGCGGCATCCTCCGGCGAATAGACGGCGCGCAATTCCCCGCTCTCGAAGGCGAGGCTGCCCCCGGCGAACCATTCGCTGTTGAGCTTGCCGGAACCCAGCGTCAGATCGAGGCGCGACCCTTGCGGCCGGTTCTGCTTCAGGTCGATGCGGGTGCGCAGCGTTCCCGAAACCGGCGCATCGACATGCTGCAACTGCGTCAGTTCCGGGATCAGCGGCGGGATCGCCGCCGGCTCGACCCCGTCGATCGTCATGTCGAGATCGAGCACCTGCCGATCGGCGAAATAGCGGTAGAACGCGTGCAATTCGGGCAGGCTGTCGCCGATCCTGACCGCCAGCGAGAAATCGCCGCGCACCCCCTTCTCGCTGCGATCGACGGCGAAATCGACCCGGTCCGCGCGCCAGGTATGGCCGCTGCTGCGGTCGTCGACGATGACCGTGGCGCCGCGGATGTCGAGCCGGCGCAGCAGCCCGAGCGGTGCGTCTCGTTGGCGCGGCCCGGCCAGCCGTTCAAGCATTTGCGGGCCGAGCGGCGGGCCGGCCTCCTGGTCGGAGCCGATCTGCGCGGTGATCGTGCCGCCGGCGTCGCGCAACAGGTGCAGCACCGGCCGTTCGACGACGACCTCGGTCGGCGCCAGCCGGCCGCGCAGCAGCGCACCAAGGCCGAAGCTGGTCGCCATCTCGGGAAAATTGGCCAGCGGCCGGCCGTCGGGCAACGACACGCGCACATCCTCGGCGCGCAGATCGAGCTGGTGGGTGCCGCGATCGATCGCCAGCCTGACGCCGGAAATCGCCACCTTGAGGCCGACATCGGAGCGGTCGAGCGCCGCCTCGACGTAAGGGGTCAGCCAGTTCAGCTCGATCGGCCCCTGCATCAGCCGCCAGATCGCGAACAACGCGGCGAGGATCAGCACCGCGGCGAACGAGCCGAACCAGCGCAGCAGAT
>DATEKP010000288.1:0-4437 GCA_035277405.1 Allostellaceae bacterium
GGCGACGGGTGCGGCAATGACGCCGAGGGATGGCCGGCATCGGCTGCGATAAGCCGGGTTCTCGGCGCGCGGCAAAGCGGTATAAGCTGCCCCGGTCGCGCCGTCGGCACGCCGCCAGCGGCGCAGCGAGGTTCGACATCCGGGAGGGAGAACCGATGAAGCTTCTCTATTTCGACGACTTCAAGCTCGGGGTGCTGAAGGGCGACAACAGCGTCGTCGATGTCTCGGCCGTCGTGCGCGACATCCCGCATGTCGGGCCGGGCGACCTGATCAACGGCCTGATCGAGCGCTTCGCGCAATACCGTCAGAAGCTCGAGCAGGCGGCGGCGCAGGGCCAGGGCGTGCCGCTCGCCAGCGTGCGCATCCGCCCGCCGCTGCCGAAGCCGGCGACGATCGACTGCATGGCGGTCAACTACATGGAAGACGGCACGCGCAGCGCGCCGGCGCCGATCAACGCCTTCCAGAAATCGCCGTCGGCGATTATCGGCAACGGCGACACGATGGTATTGCCCGACGTGCCGGCGGCGATCTTCGAGGGTGAGGCCGAGATGGCGGTCATCATCGGCGAGCGCGCCAGCCACGTCAGCGCCACCGACGCGATGGATTACGTGTTCGGCTACACCAACTTCATCGACGGTTCGGCACGCGGCCTGCCGCCTCCGGGCAACGTGTTCTTCCAGATGAAGTCGCGCGACACCTTCGCGCCGATCGGCCCGTGGATCGTCACCAAGGACGAGATCAAGGACCCGCAGAAGCTGCAGATCCGTTTGTGGAACAACGGCACGCTGTACCAGAACTTCAATACCGACGACATGGGCCACAAGATCCCGCGCTGCATCGAGTGGCTGACCTCGATCCACGCGCTGGAGCCGGGCGACATCATCGCCACCGGCACCAACCATCGCGGCCTCAACCCGTTCATGGACGGCGACAAGGTCGAGATCGAGACCGAGGGGCTGGGACGCCTTAGCTTCACGGTCAAGGACGAGCTGAAGCGGAAATGGGAGCGCCGCACGCGCCTGCAGTGCCATGAAGCGGCGGCGCAGAAGACGCCGGGCGCCTACCCCGACTTCACGCCGCAGACCGCCGGCAAATACGCCAAGGCGGCCTGATCTTCCCTCGCTGCCCCCGCCCTGCGGATTGCTCCGCGGGGCGGGGCGCTCTCAGGAGGCGTCTTCCGGGGTGGCGCGCACCTGCCGGATCAGGTCGCGGATGCGCCGCCGCTCGGCCTGCGTCGTCGGCCGCATGCCGAGCTCGACGAGATTGCTGGCCGGCGGCTCCGGCGGCGCGATCGACGCAAAGACATCCTCGGCGTTCGCGACAGGCATCTCCGGTTCGGTCGCCGCGATCGCCGCGGCGAATTCGCTCGCCGGTTCGGCTGCGGCGGCAGGAGCCTCCGGCGCCGCGGGCATGACCAGCGCGGCCGTCGCGGCGTCGATCCCGAGCCGGCTGGCGGCCTCGCCGCTGACGGCGGCGAAGGCGCTTTTCTTGGCGTCCGCCTCGATCGCCAGCGGCGCCATCGCTGCGTAATCGCCGCGCTCGCGCGCTGCCATCAGCTGGGCGTCGAGCTGCGCGAAGGCGGTGCGCACGGTCTCGGCGTCGCCGAGCAGCGCGGCCAGGCTCGTTAGATCATCGACCGCGGCGGACGCCAGCTGCGCTTGCCATTCCTCGCCGGCCGCCGGGAAGAGCGCCGGCACGCCGGCCATCAGCTGCTCGACCAGTTCGCGCCGCGCCGTCTCGCGAAAACGCGCGGCGATCTCGGCGGCCAGCGCGGCGATCTGCTCGAGGGCGCCGAGCTCGGGCGCCTCGGCTCCGGCGATCTCGCTCGCCAGCCGTTTCAGGGTCGGCAATTCGCTGTCGGCGACGCTGGTATTCGGGTTCATCGCGCACTCTCCCCCGCGACATCGGCGCGCGCTGTGAGGCTAGTCCCACGCCTCGCCGCGCGCAATCGCACAGACAAGCAACCGCCGATTGCGGTTAATAGCCGGTTAAGATCGCTCCCGGCTGGCCGATATCTTTGCGAGAGTTGTCGCGGCATTTGCCGCGAATTGCGCGTCGCCGCCGGCGGAGAGCGCGGTGCGTTGCCGCGCGGGGGCGGGGCGAGTATCGTTGCGCCATCGCGGGGTCGGCACCGGTTCGCGGGCGCCGCACGCGAATCATGGGGAGAGGCGATGATCCACCACGTATCGATCCCGGCGCGGGAGCCGCAACACGTCGCCGAGGTGTTGGCCGAACTGATGGGCGGCAAATGCGTGCCGTTCGGCCCGCTCGAAGGCGCCTACATGGCGACGAGCGGCGACCGGCACGGCACGATGATCGAGGTCTATCCCGACCGTGCGACGCTCGACATCCCGGCGAAGGACGATCAGGTCGTGTTCGGCGAGAACAAGTCGCCGCCGCATACATGGCCGTTCCACGTCCTGCTGTCCGTGCCGAAGGAGCGCGAGGAGGTCGAGGCGATCGGGGCACGCGAGGGCTGGCGCGCCAAGACCTTCGGCCGCGGCATGCAGGGCCGCGACCCGTTCTTCCACGTCATCGAGTTCTGGCTGGAAAACCGGCTGATGATCGAGGTCGTCTCGCCGCCGATGGCCGAGGAATACGAGAATTTTCTGAAGAACGCGCAGATGTCGGTGATGAGCGACCCCGAATCGCTGCGCCTGATGCGCGCCACCCACATCAAGGAACCGGCCTGACCAGATGACCTCAACGGCCGCTAAATACCGTCATGCCCGGACCTGATCCGGGCATCTACGGGAGCCGCTGCGTGGATGGCCGGGTCGAGCCCGGCCATGACGAATGGGGGTGCGGGAGGGTTTTGCCATGCCGAAAATAAAGGCGGAGCGGCTGGAGGAGATCGGCCGCGCGCTGTTCGAGGCGGCAGGGACACCGCGGGAAGAAGCCGCGCTCGTCATGCGCCATATCGTCGGCGCCAACCTGGTCGGCCACGACTCGCACGGCGTGATCCAGATCCCGACCTATATCGACCGCATCGGCAAGGGCCACATCGTGCCCGGCGCGCCCTGGGTCATCGTCAAGGAATCGCCGACCACGACTGTCGTCGATGGGCATTGGGGGTTCGGCTACGTCGTCAACGAGCGGGCGATGCGGCTGACCATCGAGAAGGCCGAAAAGAGCAACGTCGCCGCCGCGACGGTGTTCCGCCAGGGCCATATCGGGCGGCTGTCGAGCTATACGCAAATGGCGGCCAAGGCCGGCATGATCGGGCTGATCACCGCCGATTCGGGCCGCTCGCCAAAGGCCGTCGCGCCGTTCGGCGGGCGCGAGGCGCGGCTCGGCACCAATCCCATTTCGATGGCGATCCCCTCCGACCTGGAGGGGCCGCTCTATCTCGACATGGCAACCTCGGCCGCCGCCGCTGGCAAGATCGCGCTGGCGGTGGCGCGCAACCAGCCGGTGCCGGATGGCTGGGTCATCGGCAGCGACGGCAAGCCGACCAACGACCCGCGCCAGTTGCGCCAAGGCGGCGCCCTGCTGCCATTGGGCGGGCCGGACGGCGGCTACAAGGGCACCGGCCTCGCGGTCATGGTCGAGATTTTGTGCGGCCTCCTGACCGGCCTCGGCTTCGGGGTCGAGCCGACCGGACGGCACAATGACGGCTGCTTCATGGCCTGCTTCAAGGTCGACGCGTTCCGCCCCTTGGCCGAATTCAAGAAAGAGGTCGGCGAGTTCATCCGCTACCTGAAGGAGACGCCGCCGGCCGAAGGCTCCTCGGGCGTGCTCTATCCCGGCGAGATCGAGCACCGCCGCGAACAGGACCGGCGCGAAAACGGCATCGACGTCGAGGACGCCACCTGGAACCGCATCAAGACATTGGCCGAGGAATACGGCTTCTCCGGCAAGCTCGGGCTTGGCGATGCCGGGTAACAGCCCCTCTCCCGCATCGCGGGAGAGGGTGGCCGTCGCGCAGCGACGGGCGGGTGAGGGCCTTTCCGCTCCGTCGATGCCCCTTCACCCCAGCCCTCTCCCCCGGTGGGGGAGAGGGAGTGCCAATGCGAGGTTCGACGATGATCGGCGCCCCGCTCAGTGACGACCAACTGACGCTTTACGGCAGCTTCACGTCGAGCTCCAGCTACAAGCCGATGCTGTATTTGGCATTGGCCGGGCTGCCGTTCTCGTTCCGCACCGTCAACCTCAAATACGGCGTGCAGAAGGAGGCGGAGTACCTGGCGATCAACCGCTGGGGCGTCGTGCCGACGTTGCGCCACCGCGGGCTGACGATCCTCGAATCCAATGTGATCCTCGACTATCTCGCGCGCACCACCGGGCATTTCGAAGGCCGCACCGAGCAGCTGCGCTGGCAGGCGCGCGAATGGCTGGCGTGGGAGGCTGACCACATCACCGCGGTCGCGCGCGTGCGCCACTCGGCCCGGTTCCGCAAAATGCACGACGAGGTCATCGCCGAGTTCCGGCCGCGCG
>DATEKP010000289.1:0-9876 GCA_035277405.1 Allostellaceae bacterium
TGCCGGCCTATTCCTTCGTCTTCATGTGCATGATGCTGGCTTCGGTCGGCTTGCCCGGCACCAGCGGCTTTACCGGCGAGTTCCTGATCCTCTTGGGCACGTTCCGCGTCTCGACGCTCGAATGCTTTCTCGTCGCGACCGCGCTCTTTCTCGGCCCGATGTACATGCTTTACCTCTACCGCCGCATCATCTTCGGCACAATCGCGCGCGCCGACCTGCGCGGCATGCTCGACCTCAATTTGCGCGAGAAGCTGGTGTTCGCGCCCTTGCTCGGGCTGGTGCTGTGGATGGGGGTGTATCCGTCGTCGTTCCTGGTGCCGATCCGCGCCTCGGTCGATCACCTCGTGCAGCAGGTCCATGCCGCACAACAGGCGGCGCTCGATACCTCTCACGTCATTCCCGCGAAAGCGGGAATCCAGGGGCAAGCGCTGCACTGGCTGCCCTGGACCCCCGCTTTCGCGGGGGTGACGAAAGTGGAGTAGCCGCAGCATGTCCCCCGTCGGGCTGCCTGATTTCGCGCCGGCGATCCCGGAGATGGCGCTCGCCGCGGCGGCGATGGCGCTATTGCTGGTCGGCGTCTTGCGCGGCGAGGGATCGACCCGGCTCGTCTCGTGGCTGTCGGTGGCGGTGCTGATCGGCGTGCTGGTGCTGGCCGGCGTCTTCGAGGGCGAGCGCCAAGTCGGTTTTTACGGCATGTTCGTGACCGACGCCTTTGCCGTCTTCGCCAAGGCGTTGGTGCTGGTCGGTTCGGCGCTCAGCATCATCCTTGCGCTCAACTACAACGAGGAGCGTCAGATCGCGCGTTTCGAGTTCCCGGTGCTGGTGCTGCTGGCGACCACCGGCATGATGATCATGGTCTCGGCCAACGACCTGATCACGCTCTATCTCGGCCTCGAGATGCAGAGCCTCGCGCTCTACGTCGTCGCCAGCTTCGACCGCGACACGGTGCGCTCGACCGAGGCCGGCCTCAAATATTTTGTGCTCGGCGCGCTGGCCTCGGGGATGCTGCTCTACGGGGCCTCGCTGGTCTACGGCTTCACCGGCACCACCGCCTTCGCCGGCATCGCCAAGCTGTTCGCCGGCGGCGCCGAGCCGAGCAGCGGCCTGATCATCGGTCTCGTCCTCGTCGCGGTCGGCCTCGCCTTCAAGATCTCGGCCGTGCCGTTCCACATGTGGACCCCCGACGTCTACGAGGGCGCGCCGACCCCGGTCACCGCGTTCTTCTCGGTCGGTCCGAAGATTGCCGCGCTGGCGCTGTTCGTGCGCTTTCTGGTCGAGCCGTTCGGCGGCCTCTTGCTCGAATGGCGCCAGATCGTCGTGTTCCTGTCGGTCGCCTCGATGATCCTCGGCGCGATCGCCGCGATCGCCCAGAGCAACATCAAGCGGCTGATGGCCTACAGCTCGATCGGCCATGTCGGTTACGCGCTGATCGGCCTCGCTGTGGCGACGCCGGCCGGCATCCGCGGCGTCCTCGTCTACCTGGCGATCTATCTCTTCATGAACCTCGGCGCCTGGAGCGTCATCCTGTGCATGCGGCATGACGGAAGGCATCTCGAAGGCATCGACGATTTGGCCGGCCTCGGCCGCACCCGGCCGGGCCTGGCGATGGCCTTCGGCATCTTCATGTTCGCGCTGGCCGGCATCCCGCCGACCGCCGGGTTTTTCGCCAAGCTCTACATCTTCCTCGCGGCGATTGACGCGCACATGGTCGGGCTTGCCGTGATCGGCGTCGTCACCAGCGTGGTCGGCGCGTTCTATTACCTGCGCATCGTCAAGGTCATGTATTTCGACGAGCCGGTTGCCGCGTTCGACCGGCCGATCGCGCCCGAGGTCAAATGGGTGCTGGTCGTCACCACCGCCGTGACGATCCTGTTCATCCTGCTGCCCGACCCGATCGTCGGCGGCGCGGCGACGGCCGCCGCCTCGCTGTTCGCGCCGTAACCGGGCGATGAGCGAACCGGAGCCGTTACTGCCCGCCGGGTTTCGCGCGCATCATTTCGCCACCGTCGGCAGCACCAACGACACGGCGAAGGAGCTTGCGCGCACCGGCCATCCGGCAGGCACGCTCGTCTGGGCCGACGAACAGACCGCCGGGCGCGGCCGGCGCGGCCGCGTCTGGGCGTCGCCGCCCGGCAATCTGTACATGTCGCTGGTGCTGCGGCCCGAGGGGCCGCCGGTGCAGGCCGCGCAACTCGGCTTTGTCGCAGCGCTGGCGCTTGGCGATGCAATCGCCGCGCTCGCCGGGCCGGGGCTGCGGCCGCGCTGCAAATGGCCCAACGACCTGTTGCTCAACGGCAAGAAGCTCGCCGGCATCCTGCTCGAATCGGAGATGGCCGGCGAACGGCTCGATTTCGTTGTGATCGGGGTCGGCGTCAACATCGTCTCGGCGCCGCCTGGGACCGAATACCCGGCGACCTCGCTCGCGGCTGAAGGCGTCGGCTGCATAGTTCCCGCGTCCCTGCTCGCCGCCTTCGCCGAGCACTTCGGACGATGGGACGAGCGCCGGCGAGGCGCCGGTTTCGCGGCGCTGCGGGCGGCGTGGCTGGAGCGCGCGGTCGGCCTCGGCGAGCCGGTGCGGGTGCGGCTCGAAAAGCTGACGCTCAACGGCCGTTTTCTCGATCTCGACGAGGACGGCGCGCTGGTCCTCGAAATGGCGGACGGGCGCCGGCGCATCGCCGCAGGCGAAGTGTTCCCAGCCGCCTCCACGGCGGCGTAGAGGAGGCGGCATGCTGCTCGCCATCAACGCCAACAACACCAACACCGCGTTCGCCATCTGGGACGACGCCGCGCTCAAGGGCAGCTGGCGCATCGCCACCGATGGCCGGCGCACCGCCGACGAATACGTCGTCTGGCTCGACCATCTGCTGCAATTGGAAGGGCTGTCGCGCGCCGAGGTCGATGGCGCTGCGATCGCCAGCGTCGTGCCCGAGACCAACTTCAACCTGCTGACCTTCGGCCGGCGCTACTGCAACACCGAGCCGCTGTTTGTCGGCGAGCCGGGCGTCGAGCTCGGCGCCAAGGCGCTGGTGGCGCGGCCGGAGGAGGTCGGCGCCGATCGCCTGTGCAACACGGTCGGCGCGCACGACCGGCACCAGGGGCCGCTCGTCGTCGTCGATTTCGGCACGACGACGAATTTCGACGTGGTCGACCGCGAGGGCAACTATTGCGGCGGCGTGATCGCCCCGGGGATCAACCTGTCGCTCACCGCGTTGCACATGGCAGCGGCAAAGCTCCCCAGCGTGCGCCTGAGCCGCACCGAGCGCGTCATCGGCAAGGACACGGTGAGCTGCATGCAATCAGGCGTTTACTGGGGCTATGTCGGGCTGATCGAAGGTCTGGTGGGGCGCATCAAGGCCGAATTCGATCCGGCGATGAAGGTCATCGGCACCGGCGGGCTGGCGCCGCTGTTCGCGGGCGCTATCCCGGCGATCGACGCGATCGACCCCGACGTGACCTTGTGGGGCCTGCGCCTGATCTACTGCCGCAACCGCCCGCGATGAACCACCGCGCCGCACCCGCCCTTGGGGCGGGCGATCCCGATCTCGATCCCGACGCGCTGTATTTTCTCCCGCTCGGCGGCTCCGGCGAGATCGGGATGAACTTCAACCTCTACGGCCACCAGGGCCAATGGCTGATCCTCGATTGCGGCGTCACGTTCGGCGAGGAGGAGCACCAGCCCGGCATCGACGTGATCATGGCCGACCCTGCCTTCATCGCCGAGCGGCGCGGCCAACTGCTCGGCATCGTCGCGACGCACGCGCACGAAGACCACATCGGCGCCATCCCTTATCTCTGGCCGCAGCTGCAATGCCCGGTCTGGGCGACGCCGTTCACCGCTTCGCTGCTGCGCGCCAAGCTGGTCGAGGCGCAGCTCGCCAACCAGGTCAAGATCAACACTGTGCCGATGTCGGGCCGCTTCGCGATCGGGCCGTTCGACCTCGAGCTCGTGACGCTGACGCATTCGATCCCCGAGCCGAACGCGGTGGTGATCCGCACGACGGCCGGCACCGTCTTGCACACCGGCGACTGGAAGCTCGACCCCGAACCGCTGGTCGGCGAGCCGACCGACGAGGCGCGGCTGCGCGCGGTCGGCGACGAGGGCGTGCTGGCGATCGTCTGCGATTCGACCAACGCGCTCAAAGACGGCCACTCGGGGTCAGAGGGCGAGTTGCGCCAGTCGCTGACGGAGCTGATCGGCCGCTATGACGGGCGGGTGGCCCTCGCCTGCTTCGCCTCCAACGTCGCGCGTCTCGCGACGATCGCGCATGCCGCGCGCGCCCACGACCGCGACGTGGCGCTGGTCGGTCGCTCGCTGTGGCGCATCGAGAAGGCGGCGCGCGAGACCGGCTACCTCGCCGATGTGCCGCCGTTCCTGACCGAGGACGAAGCCGGCTACGTACCGCGCGACAAGATTGTCTTGATCTGCACCGGCAGTCAGGGCGAGCCGCGCGCCGCCCTTGCGCGCATCGCGCGCGAGGACCACCCCAACATCGTGCTCGAACAGGGCGATGTCGTGATTTTTTCGTCGCGCATCATTCCGGGCAACGAAAAGGCGATCAACCGACTGCACAACGGCCTGATTCGGCTCGGGGTCGAGCTCGTCACGACCGAGGACCATTTCGTCCACGTCTCCGGCCATCCGGCGCGCGACGAGCTGGTGCGCATGTACCAGATGATCCGGCCGCGCGTCGCGATCCCGGTGCACGGCGAGGCGCGCCACCTGCAGAGCCACGCCGAGCTGGCGCGCCGCTGCCAGGTGCCGGAGGCTCTCGTCATCGAGAACGGCGCGATGGTGCGGCTCGACCGCGGCGGCGCGGCGCTGATCGGCGAGGTCCCGGTCGGCCGCATCGGCACCGACGGCAAGGGCCTGCTGCCGATCGGCGGCGCCGTGTTGCAGCAGCGCCGGCGCGCCGGCAACGAGGGCAGCATCGTCGCGACCCTGGTTGTCGACCGCCGCGGCTGGCTCGCGGCGCCGCCGCAAGTCAGCCTGGTCGGCCTCGCCGAAGCCAACGCCGAGCCGGCCGCTTCCATGCGCGACGCGCTGACTGAGGCGGTCGAAGGCCTGCCGGCGCCGCTGCGACACGACGACGCCGCGCTGCGCGATACCGCCCGGCGCGTCGTGCGGCGCGTCGTCGGCGAGCGCTTCGGCAAGCGCCCGCTGATCGAGATTCAGCTGGTGCGGCTGTGATGCCTGATGTCATTGCTAGGAGCGCAGCGACCAAGCAATCCCGACCAGATTGCTTCGCTGCGCTCGCAATGACGGCGAGCCTTGCAAGGCCAGCATGATCGGCCGGCTGAACCATGTCGCGATCGTCGTGCCCGACCTCGCCGCCGCGGCGGCGCTTTACCGCGATGCGCTTGGCGCCCGCGTGTCGGACCCGCAGCCACTGCCTGAGCACGGGGTCACGGTCGTGTTCGTCGAGCTGCCGAACAGCCATATCGAATTGCTGGAGCCGCTCGGGGAGGCGTCTCCGGTGCGCGGCTTTCTCGATCGCAACCCGGCCGGCGGCATGCACCATTTGTGCTACGAGGTCGAGGATATCCTCGCCGCCCGCGACCGTTTGCAGCGCGCCGGCGCGCGAATACTCGGCGACGGACAGCCGAAGATCGGTGCCCACGGCAAACCGGTGCTGTTCCTGCAGCCGAAAGATTTCTGCGGCACGCTGATCGAGCTCGAACAAGCCTGACCCTGCGGCCGGCCCGGTTACCAGCGCAGCGGCCGGCGGCACACCGAGTACCATAGGCCGAGGTTCTGCTCGCGCCATTTCGGGTCGGCGCAGTCTTTTTTGAGGGTCGTCTCCGATTCGGCCTGTGGCGCGGTCGCAACCGGTTTCTCGTCGGAGCACCAGCCCAGCAGAAGTAGCGCCCCGACTGTCGACAGCACCCGCATTGCCTTCACCGCGAACCCCCTCCCCGTCTCCGCCGCGCTATTGCCGGCACGGCGTCTCGTCGCACCAGCGGCTCAGCTCGACGACGAGCGGCAGATAGTAGAGCGAGACGCGCATCATCAGCGGCATCAGCCGCCGGTCGTCGGAGATCGTCAGCGTGACCGGGCGCGGCGCGTCGTCCGGATCGCCGTCGTCGCTGGTTTCGCCCTTGAAGCCGGCGATCGGTGCCAGCGTCAGCTCGAGCCGCAACGACCGCTCGCCGGGCTGCTGCGGCAAGACGCGCACCCTGACGTCGAAGCGCCGCGACCCGTCATAAACCGGCACGGTGAACGAGCCGCGATTGCCGCGGCGCAATTCGGAGCGGATCGCCGTCAGCGCGCTCAACGGGTCGAGCACGCCGGTGCGATAACGCAGGGCGAGCGGCGGCTTGCGGCTGGTGTCTCCTGGTCCGCGCTCGGCAACGGCGGCAGCGCCGTCCCGGGTAAAGCGCATGCTGAGGCGGCGATCGCGCCGCTTGCGCAGGTCGTACGTCGCTTCGTAATAGGAGGGTGCCGGCAACGGCGCGGCGACTCGGCCTTCGCTCGACGCGCTACCGCGAAACCGCGTGACGAAGCGCGGCAGGCCCTCGGTGCTGATCGTTATCTCGTCACGGTAGCCGGCGCCGTCGTCGTGCAGCGCGAGGCTGATCTCGCCGGCCGGCAGCCCCGCCCAGTAGGCGCGGTAGAGCGCGGCGACCTCGCCCGCGGCGGCGCCATGCGCCAGCAATACGCTCAGTACGACAAGGCCGATGGGCAACGCCCGCATCGCGTTCAGTCGGACCCCGCCGCCGCGGCCGGCGGCTCCTGCCCGCGCACAGCGGCACGGTATTCCGGCACGATGCGGCGCAGCAGGTCGAGCGCGCGCTCGGCGTGACCGGCGCGCGCCTGCTCTTCCAGCTCGTCGATCGCGCGCGCCAGCACGGCGTAATCGGCGGTGCGCGGCGCCGCCAAGAGCAGCGCCGGATGGGCGGTCGGCACCGGCGCTTCGGCGGCGTGAAACAATGCCTCGTGCAGCTTTTCGCCCGGCCTCAGCCCGCTATAGACGATCGCGATGTCGCGCTCGGGGCGCAGTCCGGCGAGCCGGATCATCTGGCGTGCCAGATCGACGATCCTGACCGGCTCGCCCATGTCGAGCACAAAGATCTTGCCGCGCGCATCGCCGCCGGCGGCGGCCGGCGCGCTCGCCGATGCTTCGAGCACCAATTCCACCGCCTCGCGCACGGTCATGAAATAGCGGCTGACCTCGGGGTCGGTGACGGTCAACGGCCCGCCGGCGGCGAGCTGGCGGGCAAACAGCGGCACCACCGAGCCGGTCGAGCCGAGCACGTTGCCGAACCGCACCGTGACAAAGCGGGTGCCCGGCGCCGGCACGCGGCGCGCCTCGTAGAGATCGAGCGCCTGGCAGAAGGCTTCGGCCAGGCGCTTGCTGGCGCCCATCACGCTGGCCGGATCGACCGCCTTGTCGGTCGAGATCATCACGACCAGCGCCGCGCCGTGGGCCCGCGCCGCCTCGGCGACGTTGCGGCTGCCGACGATGTTGGTCAGCACGCCCTCGACCGGGTTGTTCTCGACCATCGGCACGTGCTTGAGCGCGGCGGCGTGAAACACGATCTGCGGCTGCTCGCCGGTCATCACCGTCTCGATCCGCCGGCGCTCGCGCACGTCGCCGAGCAGCGGTCGGATCGCCAGGTCGGGCCAGCGCTCGCGCAACTCCCCGTCGATCGCGTAGAGCAGGAACTCGCTGTTGTCGACGAGGATCAGCCGGGCTGGACCGAGCGCCGCGATCTGCCGCGTCAGCTCCGAGCCGATCGTGCCGCCGGCGCCGGTCACCAGGATGCGCCGGCCCTGGATCAGCCGGGCCATCGCCTCGCGATCGAGCACCGCCTGCGGCCGCCCGAGCAGGTCTTCGAGCGCGATCGGCTCGACGGCGCGCGGTGCGTCGGGACGGGCCTGCTCGAACGGGGTCAGGCGCGGCAACCGCGCCAGCGGGATCGCCAGCGCATCCGCCCGGTCGAGCAATTTCCGCACCTCCTCGCCAGTCATGCCGTGCGTCGTGATGACCAGCTTCTGCGGGCGCCGGCCGCGGCGGTCGAGCAGCGCGACGACGCGCTCCAGCGCGTCGATCGTGCCGAGCACCGGCACGCCGTAAATCTCTCGCCCGACGCGCGATGGCGTGTCGGACAGCATGCCGACGACGCGATAGACGGCGTTGCGGTCGCGCACGGTCTCGCGGATGAACGTGTCGGCGCCATCCTTGGTGCTGATCAGCAATACCGGCACGCGGGCGCTGCGGCCGCGCTCCAAGAGGTGGTCGAGGCCGCGATCCTTGAACAGGCGGTAGCCGAGCCGCGGCGCGCCGAGCAGCACGACCAGCACCAGCCAGTCGATCAGCAGAAACGAGCGCGGCAAGGTGTCGAGGCGGGTGAACAGGAACATGACCGGCAGGAAGATCAGCTCGATCAGCGTCGCCGCGCGCGCGATGTTGAACAGGTCGGGCAATGAGGCGTAGCGCCAGATGCCGCGATAGAGCCCGGTGACGAGAAACACCGCCGCCGCAGTGGCGGTGAAGGCGATGCCGTAGGCGAGGGTCAGCCGCGGCTCGGCATTCAGCACGCTCTCGCCAAGCCTGAGATAAAGCGCCAGCGCAAACGACAGCCCGGCCATCGCGACATCGTGCGCAAAGGCGAGCCAGGCACGGCGGGATTTCGGCAAAAGCGGCACGCGGCGCAACAGCCAGCGGTTTCGGGCGACCGGCTCCTCTATAGCAAAATCGCCGCCGCCGGGGAAATCCGCGCCGCCGTCCCGCCGCATGCCGGCCGGTCTTGGCACGAGGGCCGGCAGCGGCTAAGGGGATGCGCTTTGCTGCACAGGAATCTTTTGATGGCGCAACGGCCCGACATCCGCCTCGGCCCCGAGGAGCAGGACGAATTCCTCCGCGCGCAGCGCAAATGCGCGCTGGCGACCCTCGACCGCGACGGGTTTCCGCACGTCGTGGCGATGAACTACGCCTGGCGCGACGGCGCGTTCTGGATGACCTCCTACGCGAAGGCGCAGAAGGTCGTGAACATCCGCCGCAATCCGAAGGTCGCGGTCATGGTCGAGAGCGGCGCGGCCTATGCCGAATTGAAGGGAGTCATGGCGCGCGGCCTGTGCGAGGTCATCGACGATCCCGAACGCGTCGCCGATGTGTTCGCCTGGCTCGGCGCCGGCCGCACGACGCCGCGCCCCGTGGCGGCACAGCAGAGTGCCGCGAAGCGCGTGGTGCTCAAGCTGACGCCGCGCCGCATCGCCAGCTGGGACCACACCAAGCTCGGCGGGCGGTACTGAGGCGGCGCACTCCGCGTCACAGCGCCGCGGCGGCGCGGCGGCCGGTGCGCAGGCGCAACCCCGGCGCCGGGCGTTCGAGCAATACCTCGCGGCGAAAGCGCACCACGCGGGCCGGGCGGCCGCCGGTCGCGGCGCTGATCTCGCCGGTCTCCTCGACCAGCCCCTGCTGCTCGACGAGCCGGCGGAAATTCTGCTTGTGCAGACGGACGCCGGCGAGCGCCTCGACCGTGCGCTGCAATTGCAACAGCGTGAAGGCCGGCGGCATCAGCTCGAACACGACCGGCCGGTACTTGATCTTGCCGCGCAGCCGGCCGATCGCGGTCGCCAGGATGCGGCGGTGGTCGAGCGCCATCGCCATTCCGGCCGCGACGGCGTCCACCCCGCCGGCCTCGCCTTCGTGGGCCGGATGGTCGCGCGTCGCCTCGGCGACGAGGCCCGCTTCATAGAGCAGCTCGTAGCGTTCGAGCACCAGCTCCTCGTTCCACGCGGCGCCCGCGAGGCCGAAGGCGAGACCGGCGCGCTCGTTGCGCAACCGCCGCTCGCCGTCGCTCATCGCATGCGACGCCCAGCGGGCGAGCGCCGGCTCGATCGGCGCCAGCAGCGCCGGACGCCCCTGCCGCCAA
>DATEKP010000290.1:0-4126 GCA_035277405.1 Allostellaceae bacterium
GTTTTGCAGGTAATGCTCGAGGGCGCGGACGTCCTCGGCGTAGGAATTGGCCCAATAATCGAGCTTGAACTTGCGCTCGGCGCCGTCCACGCCGCCGACAAAGGCGTTGTAATAGATGTATTGATCGGGGTGCAGCGTGACCATGATCGCGACATGCGCCGCTCCGTAGAGCGCGAGCGCGGCATAGATCGGGCGGCGGTAGGGAAACCCCGACAGCCAGGCGAGGCCGCGCTCGGCGGCGAGCGCGGCGGAGACGGCGATTGGCGGCAGCACGAAGATGAAATGGCGCATGTCGTCGAACAGCACCGCCTTGATCGCGATCGCGTAGGCCACCGGGAACACGATCGCGAAACCGAGCAGGAAAGGCGCGAGCACCCGCTCGCGTCGCCATTGGTTCCGCGCCAGGCTGATGACGGCGAGCGCCGCGGCGCCGATCAGCAACGCCAGCACCAGCTCGGGCAGCGCCAGCACGATATAGGTCGGCAGGTACTCCCACGGCAGGTTGCTGGCCGGGACAAAGCGACCGTCGAACAGCGTGTTGTACGGGAAGGCCTGGTGCGAGAAGAAGGCGAGGGCGGCGAGCGAATGGCGCACCGGCGCCTGCTGCCCCCACGGCCAGAACGCCAGCATGACCGCCGCCGCGATTGCCGTGGCCGGCAGCAGCACACGCCACAGGCTCGTCCAGCCGGAAGCGGCGGCGACGCGCAGACGCCGCGCGGCGAGCCCCTGCCATGCCGCCGAGAGCGCGAGCAGCAATCCCAGGTAGCAGAGGAACAGCAGCCCGCCGACCCGAACCCCGAGCGCGAGGCCGATCGCGAGCCCGAGCTTCAGGACCAGCCGCCACGGCGGGGCGGGCAGCGCCGGCAGGATGCGGACCATGTAGTAGAGCGCCCACACGCCGCCGACCGCGAACGGGATGTCCTTTGGGTTGTTGAACATCTGCCCGTAATAGTTCGGGGTCAGCAGCAGCAGCAGCAGCGCGATGAAGCCGGCGCGCGGGCCGCCCAACGCGCGGCCGAGCTTGGCGCAACCGGCCAGCCCGACGATGCCGATAAACCCGTCCAGCAGATGCCGGGTCTCGTAGACCCCGAACGGCGAGATGCGGTGGAGCGCCGCCGCCGCCATGTCGAAGACCGCGCCGTAATTGACGAGGTCGGGAAAATGCAGCGCCTTTTGGTCGGCGAAGCCCGACAGGTAATAATCGAGCGCGGCGACGCCGTACCAGCGGTGCAGGTCCTCGTCCCAGGTGACGCCGTAGTCGCGGAAGGTCAGCACGACCAGCACCGCCGCGACGACCAGCAGCCCGCCCGCGAGCCGATCCCACAGCCGGTCGTTACCCGCGCGCGTCAAAGCCGGCGGCGCGGTATCGGATAGGGTGCAAAGAGCTTTCAGCATTTCGTGCGGGGAGGGCGCCGACCGGCCATCGCGTCACAACCCGGCCGCCGCGAGGAGGTCGCCGACGACCCGCTCGGCGGCGAAGCAGCCGCCCGCGATGTCGCGCGCGGCGCGGCGATTGCCGGCGTAATCGGCCGCGATCGCATCGATGGCCGCCAGCGCCTCGTCATGTGTCGCGTAGTCGAACAATCCCCGTCCCGCCGGGCCATCGTGGGCGAAGCCGGTGCGCATCGTCACGACCGGTCGGCCGGCGGCGAGATAGCACACGGCGCGGTCGCTGAACCAGCCGCTGTTCGGTCGCACATAGATGTCCTTGGCGACCGTGAATTCGCCGCGCGAGCCGCCGACAAAATCGCGGTAGGCGTCGAGATCGGCCGAGATCGGCGCCGGATCGGTCAGCTGCCAGCCATGCCCCTCGACCTGTCGCCGCACCACGTCGTCGAGCGGCCGCATCGCCATGCGGAAGCAGGTCTGCGGCGCGCGCCGCGGCAGGTCGATGAAGCGCAGGAAATTGACGTGCTTCGACCACACGTAGCTCGTGCCGGCGAAGTCGATGTTCTTGCCCGCGTTGTCCCAGCTGGCGATCGTCGTGAAGCAGTGCGGCTCCGCGGCGCCTGCCGCCGGCGGCCACAGATCGAGATCGACCGGCGGGCGGGTCGGCCGCCACGGCACGCCGCTCAGCGGGATCGGGCATGCCGGCGTGCCGAGATTGGCCCCGTAGGTGAAGAAGTGCGTGTGCGCGTCGAGATAGCTGCGCGCGCCGGGATCGGCCTTGGCGTATTTGATCTGCTCGTAGACCGGGTCGGTATCGATCATGATGCGCACCGGGCAGCGCAGATGCTCCTCCCGCAGCCGCGTCGCGCCGCAAAGGTTGATCAGCGCGTCGGCGTCCGCGTAGAGCGCGTGCACCCGCTCGCGCGAGAGGCCGTGATAGGCGTCGCCGATCGCATCCCAATAGGCCCAGCGGCCGGCGAAGCCGAAGCGCTCCATCGCGCGGCGCAGAAAGCCGACATTGTAGGCGCAATCCATAGCGATGCTGGCGTTGCGCGGGTCGTACGGGTTGGCGCCGTGATCCTCGACATACCATGCCTCGTAGCCCAGCCGCTCGATGCCGGCGAGGTAGTTCAGCGCCTGCCAGGCAATGCCGGCGAGCGGCATCTGGCTGACGAAATGCAGGAGGACGATTCTGCCGCGCCTGGGCAATTCGGGCTCGATCCACGATCTGCTGTCGGCGCAACAACGGGCGAGCCCGGGTAAAATTTCCGCGCCCGTCGCGGGGTGCTGGCAGACTTGCCCCGGCGGCGAGGCGGTGCTAGGCAGACTGCGAGCGGCTACGGCGCGCAGGGTTTGTCGGCGAGAGCGTTGCCACCCCATATGTCTCGCTGCCGGCCGCCAATAGCGCAGGAGAAGAACACGCTGCCATGACCTACGTCGTTACCGAAGCCTGCATCCGCTGCAAATACATGGATTGCGTCGAGGTGTGTCCGGTCGATTGCTTCTACGAGGGCGAGAACATGCTCGTCATCCACCCCGACGAGTGCATCGACTGCGGGGTGTGCGAACCCGAGTGCCCGGCCGAGGCGATCATCCCGGACAGCGAACCGGCGGCTGAGCAATGGTTGCAGCTCAACCGCGACTACGCCGCGAACTGGCCGAACATCACGCGCAAAAAGCCCTTTCCCGAAGACGCCGACGAGTGGAAGGGCGTCGAGGGCAAGTACGAGAAATTCTTCAGCCCGAACCCGGGCGGACAATAGGTCTCCGGCAGTAGGCCGTTGTCCGAGCAAATAGCACCGTCATTTCCGCGAAAGCGGGAACCCAGGGCAAGCGACGAGTTGTTCCCCCTGGACCCCCGCTTTCGCGGGGGTGACGGACTGTGATCGCGCCTGTTCGGATACCGCACTAGGTCCGGTGGGGAACGGGCAGCGGCGTTCCGCCGCGGCGGAGTTTGGGTCAGCCTTCCCGGCGGGCATGGCTGATCTGCTGGCCGGGCCGGGCCGGTTGTGATATAAGGCAATCCGGCGCTACCGACGCCTTCCCCCCGTGGTTCCGCGCTCCTTGTCGTGGTGTGGACGGTCGCCTCCCTTTGGCGGCCAAGGGTCGTGTCGCACCGGCGCCGGTCGGGTCGGTTGCGCGAGAGACGAAAATGATGGTCGAGAAGGTGCCCTTCGCTACTGGCGATCTCGTGGTCTACCCGACGCACGGCGTCGGCAAGATCACCTCGATCGAGACGCAGGAGATCGCCGGCTACACGCTCAGCGTCTTTGTCGTGACCTTCGACAAGGACCGCATGACGCTGCGCGTGCCATTGGGCAAGGCGAAGGTCTCCGGGCTGCGCAAGCTGTCGAGCCGCAAGGAGATGGATGCGGCGCTGGCCAAATTGCGCGGCCGCTCGCGCGCCAAGCGCACGATGTGGAGCCGGCGGGCGCAGGAATACCAGGCCAAGATCGCCTCGGGCGATCCGGGGTCCATCGCCGAAGTCGTGCGCGACCTGTTCCGCAACACCGGCCAGCCGGAGCAATCCTACAGCGAGCGGCAGATCTACCAGGCGGCGCTCGACCGGTTTGTGCGCGAGTATGCGGCGGTCGAACGGATTGACGAGTCGACGGCGACGCAGCGCGTCGAGCAGCTGCTGTCGGCCTGATCGGCCCCTTTGTTGAGCCGACAACCGCGCGGGGGCGCGGGGCGTGAACGGCAACGGTGCGAACAACCCTTCGAACTTGGCCCGACT
>DATEKP010000291.1:0-5312 GCA_035277405.1 Allostellaceae bacterium
CGAATGGAGCCAGTTGGCGCCGCAGCGCGCGCAGCGGACGCGCCGTCCCGCGGCTCCTCCCAACGCCGCGTCATCGACAAGGAAACGTTCCTGGCAGGCCGGACAAGCGATGATCATCGCAGCCTCACGGTGAGATGGCGAAGCGAGCAGACAGGAGTACCCAAATTATACGCGCCTGCCCCGCGATTAAGCCCTGCGCAAGACTAGCACCGCCGGCGAGGCCGAGAAACCAAGTCTGTCTCCGCGACACGGCTATCGGCCGGCACTTCGGCTCCCCGCGCGCAAAGCCGAGGACCTCGCAAGCCGAAACCCGCGATTGCGGCCAACCCTCTCGGGCGACAAAATTCGCACGGGCGCGACGGCGGAAAGGGTGAGGGATGGCGGCGGCAACGGCGCGGCGCGTCGGCGTAATCGGCGCCGGCATCGTCGGGGTGTGCGCGGCGCATTGGCTGCAGCGCGACGGGCACAGCGTCTTCCTGGTCGAGCCGGGCCGGCCCGGCGAGGGCGCCTCGTTCGGCAATGCGGGCTGCCTCAACGGCTCGTCGGTGACCCCGATGGCGATGCCTGGCGTCATCCGCAGCGTGCCGCACTGGCTGCGCGACCCGCTCGGGCCGCTGTCGCTGCGTTGGAGCTACCTCCCGGCGATCCTGCCGTACCTCGTGCGATTTGTGCGCAGCGCCACTGCGGAGCGGGTGCACGCCGGCGCGCGGGCGTTGCGGCCGCTGATCCAGCCGACGGTGCCCCTGATGCGCGAACTGGCGCGCGATGCCGGCGCCGATGAGCTCGTGCATCAGCGCGGCCACCTCTACGTCTACCGCTCGCCCGAGGCGCTGGCCAAGGACGGCTTTGCCTGGGCCCTGCGGCGCGAGAACGGGGTCGTTGTCGACGAGTTCGACGCGGACGAGCTGCGCCAGCTCGAGCCGGCCCTGTCGCGCGACTATGTGCGCGGGTTGCTGGTGCGCGAGAACGGCCACACCAGCGATCCGCATGCGCTGGTTGCGGCGTTGGTACGCCGTTTCCTCGGCCTGGGCGGCGAGATCGTGCATGCCCGCGCGCTCGGCTTCCGCCTCGACGGCAACCGCCTCGCGGCGATCCGCACCGATGCCGGCGAATGCCCGGCCGATGCCGCGGTGATCTGCGCCGGTGCTTATTCGAAGCCGCTCGCTGCCGGGCTCGGCGACCGTGTGCCGCTCGAAACCGAGCGCGGCTACCACCTGATGATCCGCGACCCCGAGGTCATGCCGAGCATCCCGACCGCCGACGCCGACGGCAAATTCGTCGCGACCCCGATGGATACCGGGCTGCGCTTCGCCGGCACGGTCGAATTTGCCGGCCTTGCCGCTCCGCCCGACTGGCGGCGCGCCCGTATCCTGCTCGCCCAGGGCCGCCGCATGCTGCCGGGGTTGGCGGCCGACCACCCCGACGAGCGGCTGTCGCTGTGGATGGGCCACCGCCCTGCCCTGCCCGATTCGCTGCCGGTGATCGGCGCCGCCCGCGCCACCCCCGACGTCGTCTACGCCTTCGGGCACGGCCATATCGGCATGACCTCGGCGCCGATGACCGGGCGCATCGTTGCCGATCTGATCGCCGGCCGGCCGGCTGCGATCGACATCGCGCCGTTCGCAGCCGGCCGGTTTCGCTGAGCGGCACCTCTCGTTGCGGTGCGCGTGCCGGACGGTTGGCCGTGTTGCGGCGTTTTCCTCGGCAACCCCAATTTTCCGAGGAACAGCATGCGGACCACATCCATCATGCTTGCCGCGGCACTGCTCGCCGGCGCCGGCGCCGCGGCGTTGGCACAGACAACGCGCAGCGAAACGACGGTCCCGAGCGGGCCGACCGCCCCGGTTGTGGCACCATCCGACTCGACGACGCAGAACCCGCTCGTCAACCCGAGCGCGGCCGGAACGCAGGGACCCTACAGCGGCTACGGCGAGATCAGCCCAGCGACCAACCGCCGCGAAGCCCCGCTGGGCCCGCCGCGGCTCGGCGGCTCGGCGCTCGAACGGCCGCCTGCGAAGCTGGCGCCCGCCGGCGCAGTCGAGAGCGCACGCGACGCGCGCGCCCGGCTGCGGCAGCTCGGGTATTCCCGCATCGCGCGGCTGCACAGGGCAGGCAAATCGGGATGGACGGCGCTCGCCCGTCGCAACGGGCGGGAGGTCGCCGTGCGGCTCGACGATGCCGGCAACCTCGTCGCGCAGCGCTGAGCGATGGGGTAAAATCGCGACGGCGGAGGGGCGGCAAGAGGCTTCGGGGATGAACCGCGCCAATGGCGCGAATAATGCCGAAAGCGGCGAGCCGCTTGCTCGGACGGGGGCACTTTCAGGCCGAGACGGCATGCGCAATCTGCTCCGCATCCTGATCGTCGACGATGACGCCGCCTTGCGCCAATCGCTCGCCGAGCAGCTGGAGCTCCACGCCGAGTTCGCCAGCCGGGAATGCGACAGCGCGGCGACCGCGCTGGAGCTGCTGCGGCGGGAGCGGTTCGACGCCGTGCTGCTTGATGTCGGCCTGCCCGACATGGACGGGCGCGAATTGTGCCGGCAGATCCGGATGGCCGGCATCACGGTGCCGATCGTCATGCTGACGGCGGCCGACAGCGAGGCCGACACGGTCCAGGGCCTCGACGCCGGCGCCAACGACTATGTGACAAAGCCGTTCCGCCTCAGCGTGCTGCTGGCGCGGCTGCGCGCCCATCTGCGGCAGAACGCGCTGAACGACGAGGCCGTGCTGACGATCGGCCCCTACACGTTCCAGCCCAGCGCCAAGCTGATGACCGAGGCCGGCGGCCGGCGCAAGGTGCGGCTGACCGAAAAGGAGGCGGCGATCCTCAAATTCCTCTATCGCGCCGGCCGCGTCATCGGCCGCAGCACATTGCTCGGCGAGGTGTGGGGCTACAACGCCGGGGTGACGACGCACACGCTGGAGACGCACGTCTATCGCCTGCGCCAGAAGATCGAGCGCGATCCGGCGCACGCCGAAATACTGGTTACCGAGCCCGGCGGCTACCGCCTGCTGCCGTAAAGCGGCCTCAGCGGTGCTGCCGGCCGTTGCCGCGAAAGTCGCGCGCGATGTACACCGTGTAAATCATGCCGCCGTTCGGTCCCGATTGCGGCGCGATCGTCGCGATCGGTGTCAACTCGGTGAAATCCGGCCGCATCTCGGCCGCGAGACCATGCACGGTGACGGCGAGAAAATCCTCGCCGCGATGGTTGCCGATATTGTTGACGAGCCGCCACTGGTCGGTGATGCCGGGGATCGGGTTCCACTCGACGGCCGAAAACGGGTGCGGCCGCACGTTATAGATCAGCGCGGCCAGCAGCTCGCGATCGTCGGCGAGCAGCGTCAGGCCGGGATGCGCCGCGAGCAGCGCGCCGACCTCGCGGCCAAGCTCGTGCCAGCCGCGCAGCCGGTGCAGCGGATCGTATTGCGACGGCACGGCGATTCCGACGGCGGCGAGCGCGTCCGTCATGCCGAAGAGGACGACGGCCGCCAGCAGGTTGAGCGCGATCGCCGTCTGGACAAACCGTCGCCAGCCGAGCGCCAGCAGCCGCGCGACGATCAGGATTACCGCCGCGATATAGGCCGGCGCCGCCCAGTTCGGCTCGGCCCGCGACAATAGGGCCTCGGCGAGGATCAGCACGAGAGCCGGCAGCGCGAACGCGGCGAGCAGCCGCGCCCGGCGCTCGGCAAGGGCCGCGGGCCACGCGATAATCGCGATCAGCGCCGCGGCGAACAGCGGGCCGACCACACCGAATTGCGAGGCGATGAATTCGAGGAATTGGCGCGGATGCAGCAGCTGGCTCGTCAAGTGCGCGTCGTCGCGCAGGTGGAGGTAGCTGACGAAGCCGTGGCTCCAGTTCCACCACAGGTTCGGCAGGTAGATCGCGACGCCGATCCCGGCGGCGACGAGCAGCGGCCGCAAATGCCGCCGCTCGCCGGGCACCAGCAGCACCAGCCCGAACGCGGACAGGAACCAGTAGGCCATCGCGTACTTCGCCAGAAGGCCGAGACCGGCGGCGACGCCGGCCGCAAGCCACCAACGCGCGCCGGCCGGCTCGCGTGCCCGGATGAAGGCGTAGAGCGCCGCCGCCCAGCACGGCAACAGCGCCGCGTCGGTCGAAATGATGAAGGCGGACAGCGACACGCCCGGCAAGGTCGCATACGCGAGCGCCGACCAGAAGCCGGTGCGGCGGTCGTAGAGCCGCGTCCCTATCGCGTAGACAAAGCCCGCGGCGGCGGCGTGCAGCAGCGGCGCCGACAGGCGCACGGCGAATTCGCTGTCGCCGAATGCCCCCGTTGTCAACCCGATCAGCCAGGCGACCATCGGCGGTTTCGAGTAGTAGCCGAAGGCCGGATGCTGCGCCCAGAACCAGTATTGCGCCTCGTCGGGGTAGAGGCCGGCCGGCTGCACCGCCAGCCAGACGAGCCGCAGCGCGGTGATCGCCGCGAGGGCCGCCAAGGTTAAGGCGATATACGCACGCTCGGCATCCGCCCGGCCCGCGCCGACCGCCGCCGCATCCAATGAAGACAGGCTCACCCCCCGCATTGCCGAACACCATAGGAGGATTCCGCACAATTCGACATGCGCGGAAATGGCGGACAGCAGGCTCTCTGCTCACGCCTTCGTGTCTGCGACGCCTCGCTGGGTGCTTGCTTTCGCCGACATTGCCGGGGTTTATAGCAGCCGTCGGCCCGGCGCGCGGTGCGCCAACCGACGCAGAAATGAAACGCCGAGGGAGCGAACCATGCGCAAGACGGCACTCGTTATCGGCCTCGTCACGGCCGCCAGCTTTGGATACGCGGCCCAGGGGGCGGTCGTCACGTACCACGCGAATCTGAGCGCAGCCTCCGAGGTGCCGCCCGTGCAGTCCGCCGGCAAAGGCACCGCCACGATCAATGTCGACCCGGCGACGAAAGAGCTTTCGTGGCGGGTCGATTATTCCGGGTTGACCGGCCCGGCCGCGGCCGCCCACATCCATTGCGGCGCCGCTGCGGGAGCGAATGCCGGGGTGTCGGTGCCGTTCGGCACCGGACAGGCCGTCGCCAGCCCGATCCAGGGTTCGGGCAAGATGACCGACGCGCAATTGGCCGATCTGCAGGCCGGCAAATGCTATGTCAACGTCCACACCGCGGCCAACAAGGGCGGCGAAATCCGCGGCCAGCTGAGCCGCTAGAGCGGTATCCGAGCAGGAGGAATCGATAAAGGGGATTCCTCCTGGTCGAAGAATGTGATTCAAGCTGCTGGCTGGGGAGGGGGCCAGTATGGATGGGACGAGCATATTCGCAGGACTTGCGGGAACGGGTTGTGGGGG
>DATEKP010000292.1:0-9587 GCA_035277405.1 Allostellaceae bacterium
CGGGCTTGTCGCCGGGCCGCGGCTGTTCCCGTCGGGCCGGGCATTGAGCCAGACCGGCGGCCATGGCGATCTCCGGCCGCGCTCGCGCTCGGTGGAGAGCTGCGCCTGCTGCGAATACGGCGCCGGCCTCGCCCGCATTGCCGACGGGGTCGCCGAATGCCGCCGCGCCGCGCGCGACGAGCTGCGCAAGGGGGCGACGCAGATAAAGATCATGGCGTCGGGCGGCGTCGCCTCGCCCCACGATCCGGTGTCGAACGTGCAGTACAGCCACGAAGAGATGCGGGCGATCGTCGAGGAGGCGGCGGGCTGGCACACCTATGTCATGGCGCACGCCTATACGCCGGAGGCGATCGGCCGCGCCGTCGCCAACGGCGTGCGCTCGATCGAACACGCCAACCTGATCGACCGGCCGACCGCCGAGCGCCTCGCCGCCGCCGGCGGCTTCGCCGTGCCGACCCTGGCCACCTACGATTCGCTGGATCGTTTCGGCCGCGAGCTCGGGTTTCCGGAGGTCAGCCTCGGCAAGCTCGCCGAGGTGCGCGAGGCCGGCCTCAACTCGCTCGAAATCCTGCAGGCCGCCGGAGTGCCGATCGGCTACGGCACCGACCTGCTGGGGCCGATGCACCGGTACCAGACCCGAGAATTCGTGCTGCGCCGCGAGGCGATGGCGCCGTTCGACATCATCCGCTCGGCGACGACGGTCAACGCCGCGCTGCTCAACCGCGCGGGCGAACTGGGCGTGATCGCCCCGGGCGCCCGCGCCGATCTGATCGCGCTCGCCGGCGATCCGCTCGCCGATATCGCCGTGCTCGACGGCGACGGCGGGCACCTCGCGATGGTCATGAAGGACGGCGCCTTCTGCAAAAGGCCAAGTTGACTGGCCGGTGGTGCGACCATCACGCCTCGGCGAGCGGGTGCTTGCGCAGGAAGTTGAAGTCGCACCCGTTGTCAGCCTGCAGGATTTCGCGGCGGTAGAGCCGGGCGTAGCCGCGCTCCGGCAGCGGCGGCGGCGGCGCCGGGCGGCGCGCCAGTTCGTCGGGCGCGACCAAGAGGTCGATGCGGCGCTCCCTGACCGAGAGGCGGATGCGGTCGCCGTCGCGCACCTTGGCGAGCGGCCCGCCGGAGGCCGCGTCGGGGGTCACGTGCAGGACAATCGAGCCATAGGCGGTGCCGCTCATCCGCGCGTCGGAGATGCGCACCATGTCCTTGACCCCGGCGCGCGCCAGCTTCGCCGGGATCGGCAGGTAGCCGGCTTCCGGCATGCCGGACGGCGACAGGGGCCCGGCGTTCTGCAATACCAGGAAATCGTCCGGGGTCACGTCGAGGTCGGGACGGTCGATACGCGCCGACAGGTCTTCGAGCGAGGAGAAGACGACCGCCCTCCCCTCCCTCTCGAACAGCTTGGGGTCGGCGGCCGAGCGCTTGAAGATCGCACCCTTGGGCGCCAGCGACCCGAAGAGCGCGACGAGGCCGCCCTGCGCCTGCAACGGCTCGGCGAGCGGCCGCACCACCTCGCGATCGACCGGCCCGGCCGGCGCCGCGAGGCGCTCTCCAAGCGTCTCGCCGGCGACCGTCAGGCAATCGAGATCGAGCAGCGGCTGCAATTCGCGCAACACCGCGCCGATGCCGCCGGCGGCGAACAGGTCCTCCATGTAATGCGGCCCGGTCGGCTTCAGATCGACGATCACCGGCGTCGCATCGCTGATTTCGTTCAGGCGCTGCAGGTCGATGTCGATGCCGGCGCGCCCCGCGATCGCGGTCAGGTGCAGGACGGCGTTGGTCGAGCCGCCGATCGCCATCAGAACGCGCAGCGCGTTCTCGACCGAAGCGGGCGTGACGATGCGGTCGGGCGTCAGCTTTTCGGCGGCGAGCCGCATCGCGGCGCGGCCGGTCGCCTCGGCGGCGCGCAACCGGTCGGCGTGCACCGCCGGGATCGCCGCGCTGCCCGGCAGGATCATGCCCAAGGCCTCGGCGATCGAGGCCATCGTGCTGGCCGTCCCCATGACGGCGCAAGTGCCGGCAGTGGTCGCGAGATTGCCCTCGACCTCGTCGATTTCGGCCGGCGTCACCTCGCCGGCGCGGTATTTGGCCCAGTAGCGGCGGCAGTCGGTGCAGGCGCCGAGGCGCTCGCCATGCCAGCGCGAGGTCATCATCGGCCCGGCAACGAGGCCGATCGTCGGCCGGTTGGCCGAGATCGCGCCCATCAATTGCGCTGGCACGGTCTTGTCGCAGCCGCCGACCAGCACGACCGCGTCCATCGGCTGGGCGCGGATCATCTCCTCGGTGTCCATCGCCATCAGGTTGCGGAACATCAGGCTGGTCGGATTGAGGAAAACTTCACCGAGCGAAATGGTCGGGAAGACGAGCGGCAAACCGCCCGCCGCCAGGACGCCGCGCTTCACCGCCTCGATCAGTTCCGGGAAATGGCGGTGGCAGTTGTTGAAGCCGGAGCGCGTGTCGGCGATGCCGATCACCGGCTTTTGCAGCATCTCCAGCGAATAGCCCATCGAGCGCGCGAACGAGCGCCGCAGATAGAGCGCGAAATCTGGGTCGCCATAGTTGGTCAGGCCGAGCGAGAGGCCATGGCGGGCGGGCGGTTCGGTCATCAGACGCCTCGTTGCAAAACCGCCCGCGAGATTGCCGTTGCGGCCGGGCCGCGGCAAGCCTTTGGCGGTTCGGCGCGCGATGATCTTGCGGCCGGCTTGTTGATGCTGGCGTGACGCACGCCGAGTTGCTGACGCTCGCAATCCTCGCCGCCACGGTCGTGCTGTTCCTGTCCGACCGGGTCCGCTTCGACGTCGTCGGGCTGTTGGCGCTGACCGCCGCCGTGATCCTCGGCATCGTGCCGGCGAAAGACGCGTTTTCCGGCTTCGCCAACCCGGTGCTGCCGTTGATCGCCGCCGCCTTGATCCTCAGCGCGGCGATCGGGCAATCGGGGGCGGTCGAGGTGCTGCTGCGCTGGCTGCAGCCGCTCTTGCGCTCGCGGCAATTGCAGGTCGGGGTGCTGGTCGCCTGCGTCGCGCTGCTGTCGGTTTTCATAAAAAACGTCGGGGCGCTGGCGATCTTTCTGCCGGCGGCGGTGCAGGTGGCGCGGCGCAACGAGCGCTCGCCCGCCGAATTCCTGATGCCGCTGGCCTTCGCCTCGCTGCTCGGCGGCTCGTGCACGCTGATCGGCACCTCGCCCAACTTGTTGATCTCGGCGGTCCGGCAGGAGCTGATCGGGGCGCCGTTCAAGATGTTCGACTTCACCCCGGTCGGCGCCGGCATCGCGGTGCTCGGGGTCATCTTCCTGACGTTCGGCTGGCGGCTGATCCCGCTCCGCCGCAACAACCGCGCGACCGAGCCGGCGCTCGCGGTCGAGAACTACACGAGCGAGCTGCGGGTCGGCGCGCGATCGGCCTATATCGGCCGCACGGTGGGCGAGGTCGAGGAATTGTCGGGCGGCGCGATCGGCGTCACCGCCGTGATCCGCGGCGAGACGCGCCGTCACGTCCCCGGCGCCCGCTGGCCGGTTTACGCCGGCGACATCCTGGTGGTCGAGGCCGAGCCGGTGGCGATCGAGCAATTCGCGCGCGACGGCAATCTCGAGCTGGTCGGCGGCGAGGAGGAGCCGTCGAGCGCCGCACCGGCCACCGCGGTCGAGACCCCGCCGGAGGCCGAGGAATCCGTATCGGCGGCGCACCTGGAGGCGGTCGAAGCGGTGGTGACCCCGGATTCGCCGCTGATCGGCCGCTCGGCCGCCGAGCTGCATCTGCGCGAACTCTATGGCGTCAACGTGCTGGCGATCAGCCGCCGCGGCCAGCGCACGCGCACCCGGCTGCGCCGCATGCGGCTGCAGCTCGGCGACGTGATCGTGTTTCAGGGGTACCCGGAGTCGATCTACGACACGCTCGCCGCGCTCGGCTGCCTGCCTTTGGCCGAGCGCCAGCTGCGGCTCGGGCGGCCGCGCCGGCTCGCGGTCCCGCTGCTGATCCTGGGGCTGGCGATGGCAGCGAGCGGCTTCGAGCTGGCGCCGGCGGCGGTTGCCTTCGTCGCCGCGGCGCTGGCGATCGTGCTGTTGCGCCTGTTGCCGCTGCGCGAGGCCTACGCGGCGATCGATTGGCCGGTCATCATCATGATCGGCGCGATGATCCCGGTCGGCGAGGCGGTATCGACGAGCGGCACCGCCGATCTCGTCGCGGCTGGCCTGTCGCATCTGGCGCCGGTGCTGCCCGCCTACGGCATTCTCGCGGTAATCCTGATCGCCAGCATGCTGGTGACGCCAGTGCTGCACCACGCCCCGGCCGTGTTGGTGATGGGTCCGATCGCGGCAAGTCTAGCGCATAAGCTCGGTTATCATGTCGATCCGTTCCTGATGGCGGTCGCCGTCGGCGCCGGTTCTGATTTTCTCTCGCCGGTCGGTCATCAATCCAACACGCTTGTCATGGCGCCGGGGGGCTACCGGTTTGCCGATTATTGGCATCTCGGGCTGCCGTTGTCGTTCTTGGTGATCCTTCTCGGCGTTCCATTGATCGTGATCTTCTGGCCGCTGCATTGAGGTTGGGAATTTCCGCATATTGTTCGCGTTGACGGAATGGCGGGACCTACCCCGGCGGCCCAGCCGCCGGGCTGAACAACGATAGGTGAGTAGCATGGCTAAGCCGAAGAGAGGGCGGTCAACGGCGGCGATCGACGACCATGTCGGCGCGCGCATCCGCGAGCGCCGCATCATGCTGGGGCTGACCCAGCAGCAGCTCGCCGAGATGATCGGCGTGACCTACCAGCAGGCCCACAAATACGAACGCGGCATCAACCGCGTGTCGGCCGGCCGGCTCTATGAGATCGCTCGCGTGCTGAACGCGCCGATCACCTATTTCTACGACGGTCTTGGCGAAGAGGCGCCGCGCCAGGCGACGCCGCACCAGCGCATGCTGCTCGAGATTGCCCGCAACTTCGCCGAAATCCAGAACGAAAAGCACCAGGAGGCGGTGAGCCAATTGGCCCGCGCGCTGGCCGGCCGCTGAGGCGGTCTACGCCCCCGATGGTTGCCGGAGGGCGGAATAGCGAAGCGCATTCCGCCATCGATCGTTGCACGGCGGATTGCGCTGCGCTTATCCGCCCTACGAAACTGAATCTTGTGATGGCGCGGGATTGCTTCGCTGCGGTCGCAATGACAATAGGCGGGCGGTCATTGCGAAGAGCGCGGCGACGAAGCAATCCCGACGGGTATTCGCCGCGTCCGCTGCGGTAGCTCGGGTCGAGCCGGTCGCACAGGCGCAACAGCGCCGGCCATTCGCGCTGGCCGCCGAGGCGCGGATTGTCGATCGCCCCTTCGAACTGCGCCGCCTGCTTCTCGCTGGTCTCGGGCGACGGCATCACCATCTTGGCGCCGGCAGCGACGGCGGCCTGGATCTTCAGCTGGGCCTCGGCCGAGCGCTCGAAATGGTAGGTCAGCGAGAACGCCTCGGCGACGTTGCGGCCGGTCGCCAACAGGCCGTGGTTGCGCAGCACGAGGACCGGATGGTTGCCGATGCTCCGCGCCAGCCGCTCGCGCTCGTCCATGTCGAGCGAGACGCCCTCGTAATCGTGATAGCCGAGCCGGTGGTAGAAGCGCATCGCCCATTGGCTGAGCGGCAGTAGCCCCTCTTCGAGCGCCCCGACCGCGATGTCGGCCTCGGTGTGGGTGTGGATCACGCATTGGACATCGGGGCGCGCGAGGTAGATCGCGCCGTGGATCACGATGCCGGCATAGATCGGCTCGTATTCCGAGGGCTCGATCAGCCTGCCGTCGAGATCGACCTTCAACAGGTTCGAGGCCGTGATCTCGTCGAACATCAGCCCCATCGGGTTGATCAGAATCTGGTCGGTCGTGCCCGGCACGCGCGCCGAATTGTGCGTCAGGATCAGATCGTCCCAGCCGAAACGCGCGATCAGCCGATAGCAGGCCGCGAGATCGACCCGGACCGCCCATTCCTCCGGGCTGATGTGAGCCGGCCGCGCCGCATACCGGGTTTCGAGTGCGTCCATGATCCCGTCTCCGACCCTCTTGTAGGATGGGCTGAGGGTAAGCGAAGCCCATCCTTCGCCACACGTGCAAATAACGATGGGCTTCGCTGCGCTTAGCCCATCCTACTGCGCCGCCACCGCGGCGCGGCGCCGAGCAGGCGCGGCGCTGACCGGCGCCGCGGCGTTGCCTTTGACCAGCACGGCTTCGAGGGTCGCGCGGATTTCGGCGAGCTTCTGCGGGTGCTCGACCTTATGGCCGAACAGGTTCTTGACATAAAACACATCGACGACCTTCTCCCCGTAAGTCGCGATCTTGGCGCTCGACACCTGCAGGTTGAGGCGGGTCAATTCGCGCGTCACCTCCCATAAGAGGCCCGGCCGGTCGCGGCCGTTGACCTCGATCACGGTATGCGAACGGCTCGCCTCGTTGTCGATCAGCACGCGCGGCGGCACGGTGAAGACGCGGGTGCGGCTCGGAAAGGCCGGCGGCCGCTCCAGTTCGATATGCGGCTTCAGATCGCCGGTCAGCACGTTCTCGAACGTGACGGCGAGCTTGGCCAGCTTGTCCGGCCGCTCGAACGGCGTGCCGTCCTGGTCCTGTACCCAGAGCGTGTCGAGCGCCATGCCGTTCGCCATCGTCATGATCTTGGCATCGACGATATTGGCGCCGGACACTGCCAGCGCCCCGGCGATACGCGAGAACAGGCCGGGGTGATCGGCGGTGTAGAGCGTGATCTCGGTGACTGCGCGCGCCCGGTCGATGCGCTTTTCGACGGTCAGCGGCGCCTGGGTGACATCGGCCTCTCGCATCAGCCGGGCGTGGCGGGCATGCGTCGCGGCGTCAAGCGACAGCCAGTAGAACGGGTAGCCGCGGCTGGTGAACGCCGCGAACTCGTCGTCGGTGAAATCCGGCAAGAGCCCGCGCGCCGCCGCCTGCGCGGCGGCGATGCGCTCGTCGCGCGCCTCGACGGTCAGCCCGCCGGAGATCACGTCGAGGGCGCTGTGAAAAAGCTCGCGCAACAGCGCCGCCTTCCAGCCGTTCCACACCTTCGGCCCGACCGCGCGGATATCGGCCGCGGTCAAGACCAGCAGCAGCTTCAGGCGTTCGGGCGACTGCACGCGCTCGACAAAATTCTGGATCGTGTGCGGGTCGCCGATATCGAGCTTGAAGGCGGTGCCGCTCATCAACAGGTGCCAGCGCACCAGCCAGGCGACGGTCTCGGTCTCTTCGGCCGACAGGCCGAGGCGCGGCCCCAATTTGAGTGCGACCTTCTCGCCGAGCTCGGAATGGTCGCCGCCGCGCCCTTTGGCGATATCGTGCAGCAGGGTCGCGACGTAGAGCGCGCGGCGCGAGGCGACGGTCGGCATGATCGCCGTGGCAACCGGCAGTTCCTCGCGGAACCGGCCGATCTCGATCTGGTGCAGGATGCCGATCGCGAACAGCGTGTGCTCGTCCACCGTGTAGACATGGTACATGTCGTACTGCATCTGCGCGACGACGCGGCCGAAATCCGGGACGAAACGGCCGAACACGCCGGCCTCGTTCATGCGCCGCAGCGCGATTTCCGGGTTCTTTTTCGAGGTCAGGATTTCGAGAAACAGGCGGTTAGCCTCGGGGTCCTCGCGCAGCCGCGCATCGACGAGGCGCAGCGACTGCGTCACGGCACGCAACGCGCGCGGGTGGATGTCGAGATCGTGCTGCTGCGCGACATGGAACAGCCGCAAGAGCGCGACCGGGTCCTGCTTGAAGAAATCCTCGGAGGGGATCGTCAGCCGCTCGCCGTCGCTGACAAACCCGTCGAGCCGGCGGCGCGCCTGGCCCCAGCGCAGCCAGCCGAGCCGGCGCTTGCCTTTCTGGTCGATTTCGAGAATGGCGCAGAAGATGCGGGTCAGGTCGCCGACATCCTTGGCGACCAGGAAATAGTGCTTCATGAAGCGCTCGACGCCGCGCGCGCCGGCATGGTCGGTGTAGCCCATGCGGCCGCCGATCTCTGCCTGCATGTCGAAGGTCAGGCGCTCCTCGGCGCGGCCGGCGAGGTAATGCAGGTGGCAGCGCACGGTCCACAGAAAGCTCTGGGCGCGCTCGAACCGCGCCGCCTCCTCGGCCGACAGCACGCCCTGCTCGACGAGCTTTGCGACGTCATCGACGCGGTAGATGTACTTGGCGATCCAGAACAGCGTGTGCAGGTCTCTAAGGCCGCCCTTCCCTTCCTTGACATTGGGCTCGAGCTGATAGCGGCTGTCGCCGACCCGCTGATGGCGCGCGTCGCGCTCGGCGAGCTTGGCTTCGACGTACTGTGCGGCGCTGCCGCGCACGATCTCAGCCTCGAAGCGCTGCTTCAATTCGTTGAACAGCGCCTGCTCGCCCCAGATGTAACGCGATTCGAGCAGCGCCGTGCGGATCGTCAGGTCGTCCTTGGCGTAGCGCAGGCATTCGGCGACCGAGCGCGTCGCCTGCCCGACCTTGAGACCGAGGTCCCACAATAGATAGAGCAGGAACTCGATGACCTGCTCGGTATGCGGCGTCTGCTTGTAGGGCAACAGGAACAAGAGGTCGATGTCGGAAAACGGCGCCAGCTCGCCGCGCCCGTAGCCGCCGACCGCCACGATCGCCAGCCGCTCGCCGGCGGTCGGGTTGGCGAGCGGGTAGACGCGCTCGGCAATCAGGTCGTAGACGACGCGGATCAGCTGATCGACCAGGAAGCACTGCTCGTGCACCGCGCGCACGGCGGTGCCGCCGGCCTCGAAGCGCCGGCGGATTTCGTCCCGGCCATGCGCCAGCGCCGCCTTCAGCGGCGGCAGCAGCAATTTGCGGTCGAACCCGCCGGCGGGTGCGTCCGCGGCGGCCTGTGCCAGCGCCGCCGCGAGTTCGCGCCGGTCGATGATGTCGCGCTGCCGCAGGATGTTGGCCACGCTCGCGTGCTCCGTTAAACCCCTCTCCGCCCCTCAGGGGGGAGAGGGAGCGGCCCGCGCCGAAGGCGTGGGAGGGTGAGGTGGGTGCCGGCGAGCGCTCTGGCATCCCCCGCCTCACCCCGACCCTCTCCGGCCCCGGGGGCGGAGAGGGAGTTAGGCGTCGAAACACCGCGCATAACGTTCCTCACAAATGCCGGCCGGCATCGACGCTGAGGATCGAGCCGGTGGTGTGCGTCAGATGGGTGACGCAGGAGATCACCGCCAGGGCCACGTCCTCCGCCTCGATCGCGCGTTTGAGCGGGGTCGCCATCGCCGCTTTCGCCATCATCTCCTCGGTGCGGCCGGGGACGAAGCCGGTATGCACCATGCCAGGCGCCACGACGACGACGCGGATTTCCGGGCCGAGCACGCGCGCCAGCGCCATGCTCATCGTGTTGAGCGCGGCCTTCGAGGCGCCGTAGATGATCGAGCTGCCGGTGCCCGACTGCCCCGCCCCCGACGAGATGTTGACGATGACGCCGTCGCCCGATTCCCGGAGCAATGGCACAAAGGCGCGGATCGTCGCGAACGGGCCGCGCACGTTGGCGGTCAGCACCTGGTCGATCAGCGCGTCGTCGAGCGCCTCCAGATCGTGATGCGGCACCATGCGGGTGAAGCCGGCCGAGTTGACGAGGATGTCGGCGCGGCCG
>DATEKP010000293.1:0-2501 GCA_035277405.1 Allostellaceae bacterium
ATCCGGGTAAGGCCCGATATCCGAGCGGGGCTTTACACGCTTCATCTCTCCCACTTCAGACCGCGCGCGCGGCACCTCGTTCTGTTTCGCATCAAAGATGCCGATCGCCACGTCATCGACGTGATCCGTGTCTTGCACGACGCGATGGATTCAATGCGTCATGTTCCGCCTGAGGGCGACACACGCAACGGAGCGCACGGATGACCGAAAAGCGATACGTCACCCTGCCCGACGGCGAACGGGTGCCGGCGTTCGGCCAGGGGACCTGGCACATGGGCGAGAACCGGCGGATCGCCGCCGACGAGGAGGCGGCGCTGACGCTCGGCATCGAGCTCGGCCTCAGTCTGATCGACACGGCCGAGATGTATGGCAGCGGGGTTGCCGAGGAGATCGTCGCGCGCGCCATCGCTGGCCGGCGCGACAAATTGTTCATCGTCAGCAAGGTGCTGCCCTACAACGCCTCCGAGCAGGGCGTCGTCGCGGCGTGCGAGCGCAGCCTGAAGCGCCTCGACACCGACCGTATCGACCTTTACCTGCTGCATTGGCGCGGCAACGTGCCGCTTGCCGAGACCATGGCCGGGTTTGCGCGGCTCAAGCGCGACGGCAAGATCCGCCATCACGGCGTCAGCAATTTCAATACCGAGGACATGAAGGAATGGGTCGCGCTGTCCGGCGGCGACGCGGTCGCGGCCAACCAGATCCTCTATAATCTCGGCCGCCGCGGCCCGGAATGGGAGCTGATCCCGTGGTGCCGCGAACGCAACATCGCGATCATGGCCTACACGCCGCTCGAACAGGGCCGGCTCGCCGGCAACCGGGCCTTGCAGCAGGTCGCCGCCCGCCACGGCGCGAGCGCGGCGCAGGTGGCGCTCGCCTGGCTCCTGCGCCGGGACGGCATGATCGTGATCCCGAAGGCGACCCGGCCCGACCACGTGCGCGACAATTGCGGCGCGCTCGACGTCACGCTCGACGCCGAGGATCTGGCGGCGCTCGACCGCACCTTCCCGCCGCCCAAGGGCCGCACCCCGCTCGGCATGCTGTAGTTGTTCTCTCTCCGCCCTTCAGGGGGGAGAGGGAGGGGCCCAACCGCGTCAGCGATTGGGAGGGTGAGGTGGGTCTCGGCCGGCGCTCTGGAATCTCCCACCTCACCCTGCCCTCTCCGCCCCGCCATGGCCCAAGGGGGGCGGAGAGGGAGTAAGGTGTTACCGCGCGCTCTCACCATGCGCTGCCGAATGCCGGGCGCTGAGGCCGGCGACCGAGGCGGCTTCGCGGCGCCTGGCCGCGATCGCCGCGCGCCAGTTGTCGGCCAACGCCGTAGCGAGGTCGGCGGCGAGGCAGCGATAGCCCTGGTCGCTCATGTGCAGCCCGTCCGGACCGACCATCGGCGGCGCGTCGGCCGCCGCGGCGTTCTGCCAGTGGCGCATGATCTCGAAGCGGCGGAACAGGCCGACCCGGCCGCGCTTGGCAGCGTCGGCGATCAGCCTTTCCATCGTCGGGGCGCCGGGCCGGGCGACGACCCGCGGCGCGTATTGCAGGTCCATCAGCAGGACGTCGCTGCCGCCCTCCTGCAATCGCGCGACCCCCTCCTCGATCAGCTCGCCGTCGGCCGCCAAATCGTCGCGCCGCAACACGGCGTTGGTGCCGACCTGCCAGATCACCAAATCGGGGTGCTCGGCGATCGCGTCATGGCCGAGCCGCGCCAGCTCTTCGGGCGCGTCCTCGCCACCCTTGCCGCGGTTCAGGACATGGATCGCGGCGCCGGGGAAACGCGACGCCAACTCCGCTTCGAGCCGGCTCGGATAGCTCAGCGCGGGGCTGCTGGCGCCGATCCCGACAGTCGAGGACGAGCCGATCGCGACGATCTTGACCCCGCCGCCCTCGACCCGCACCGCGCTGCGGTCGAGCGCCTGCCCGATCACGGTCAGCCACGCCGGCGCCGCGCAGCCTGCCGGAGCCGGCGTCTCGGCGGCGAAAGCCTGACCGGCGGTGGCCAGCGCGCCCCCCATCGTCATGCCGAGCGCGGCTGCCGCAAGCCGCCTCATTGCACGGCGCGCCGGATCGCGCGGGCGAGGTCGCGGCCGATGCAGTCGTAGACCTTGGCCGCCAGCTGCGCGCGTTCGGCGGCGGGAAGCTCGTCGTAGCTGAACATGTGCTGCTCGCTCCAATAGCGCATGATCTCGTAGCGCGGAAAGACGTACACCTCGTTGACGTCGCCGACGCGGTGCAACGTCTTCAAATAGCGGTCGAAATCGATGACCGCCGCGGCGCTGCGCGAGAATTGCATATCGACCAGCACGATGTCGATCGCGCGCGCCTTCGCCGCGTCGATGCCGGCCTGCAAGGCGTTGGCGAAATCGTCGGGCTCGACGCCGCGCACGGCGTCGCTGATGCCGGTTTCCCAGACGATCAGCACCGGGTCCTCGGCGAACACGTCGGGCGGAAAGCGCGCCAGCATCTGCTGCGTCGATTGGCGCGGCACGCCCTTGTTGGCGACGCTGATC
>DATEKP010000294.1:0-3052 GCA_035277405.1 Allostellaceae bacterium
CCCCTCTCCCGCATTGCGGGAGATGGTGGCTCGCCCCGCACGGGGCGAGACGGGTGAGGGTATTGCGGCGCGGCAGGCATTACCGCGTGTTCTTCTGGAATTGGCGCAGCAGCGCGTTACCGCGGTTAACCGCGTCGTCGAGCGCTTTCTTCGGCGTCGCCTTGCCGGAAAAGGCCGCTTCCAGTTCTTCGGCGATCACGTCGCGGATCTGCACCATGTTGCCGAAGCGCAGCCCGCGCGAATTGGCGGTCGGCGGCTTGTTGGTCATCTGTAACAGCGCCACCTCGGTGCCGGGATTTTTCTCGTAAAACCCGGATTTCTTCGTCGCCTCGTACGCCGCCTTGGTGATCGGCAGGTAGCCGGTGGCCTCGTGCCAGGCCTCCTGCACATCGGGGCGCGACAGGTAGCCGAAGAACTTGGCGATCCCCTTGTACTGTTCGGGCTTCTTGCCGGCCATGACCCACAGGCTGGCGCCGCCGATGATCGTGTTCTGCGGCGCACCCTTGACGTCGGGGTAATAGGGCAGCTCGGTCACACCGAAACCGAATTTCGCGTTCTTCTTGACGATGCCGTAAAAGGCCGACGAGTTCTGCGTCATGCCGCACTCGCCGCTGACGAATTTGTTGTCGGGTTCGGTGGTGCGGCCGCCGTAATCGAAGCTCTTGTCCTTTTCGGCGTTGGTCAGATTGGCGACGTGGCGGGTCACGGTCGGGTTGTTGAATTCGAGGACGGCGTCCGGGCCTTCGAGACCGTTCGCCTTGGTGGCGATCGGAATGTTGTGCCAGGCGCTGAAATTCTCGATCTGGATCCAGCTGACCCACGACGAGGTAAAGCCGCACGGGACGCCGGCCTCGCGCAATTTCTTGGCGGCGGCGAAGGTTTCGGGCCAGGTCTTCGGCGGCTTGTCGGGATCGAGCCCGGCCTTTTTGAACAATTCCTTGTTCCAGTAGACGACCGGGGTCGAGCTGTTGAACGGCAGTGACAGCATCTTGCCGTCGGCGGTGCTGTAATAGCCGGTGACGGCGGGCAGATAGGCCTCGGGCTCGAACGTCTCGCCGGCCTCTTCCATCAGCTGGTAGACCGGCTTGATCGCGCCCTTGGCGGCCATCATCGTCGCCGTGCCGACCTCGAACACCTGTACGATGTCCGGCGGGTTGCCGGCGCGGTAGGCGGCGATCGCCGCCGTCATCGTCTCGGCGTACGACCCCTTGTACACCGGCACGACCTTGTAATCGCTCTGCGAGGCGTTGAAATCCTCGGCAATCTTGTTGAGCCGCTCGGCGAGCGCCGAGGTCATCGCGTGCCACCACTGGATTTCTAGCGGCGCGGCGCCGGCGGCGCCGGCGCTCGCGGCAACGGCGGTGAACGCCGCCACAACGGCGGCGGCAAAGGTCCTCGGCCTCATCGACATTTCCCCCCGGCACGATTTGGTCGTCCGAGATTGCTTCGTCGCGTTGCTCCTCGCAATGACAAACCCATGGGCCGGTCATTGCGAGCGGCGCGAAGCAATCCCGTCGCTTGCGTCGGCGGCGGCGCCCACCTCTGCCAATGCCTTGCCAAGGATCGGTGCCGGCGGGAAGCTTTTGCCATGAAAGGTTTACCCGCCTCGCTCGCCGGTCTGAGAAAACCGCGCAGCGCAGAGGTTCTGGCCGCAGCGCAGCGTGAGGCCGCCGCGCTCGAACTTGGCGCGCCGCTGGCGATTCGCGTCAACCCGCGGGCGCGTCGGCTCTTGCTGCGCATCGACGCCGCCGCGCGCACGATCGAGCTGGTCCTGCCGCGCGGCGTCTCGGCTTCGCGCGGCCTCGAATTCGCCGCGGCGCAGCGCGGCTGGATCGCGGCCCGGCTGGCGGCGTTGCCGGCGCCGGTGCCGTTCGCCGAAGGCGCGGTCGTGCCGGTGTTCGGCGCGCTGCATCGCATCTGTGCCGAATGCAATCCGCTGGCGCCGCCGGTCGGCATTGCGGATGGCGAAATCCGTGTGCGCGGCCTGCCCGAGCACCTTGGCCGCCGCGTCCGCGACCATCTGATCGCCCTCGCGCGCCGCGAACTGAGCCGCCGCGCCCGCTTGTTTGCGGCACGGATCGACCGCAATGTGACGCGGGTCGCGGTGCGAGACACCAAAAGCCGCTGGGGCAGCTGTTCCTCGTCCGGTGCGCTGTCGTTCAGCTGGCGCCTGATCCTGGCGCCTGACAGCGTGATCGATTACGTCGTCGCGCACGAGGTCGCGCATCTCGCTGAGATGAACCACGGCCCCCGCTTCTGGCGGCTCGTGCGCACCCTTGTTCCCGATACCGCGGCGCCGCGCGCCTGGCTCAAGCGGCACCGCGCCCGGTTGTTGTCTTACGGCTGAGCCGCCGCGATCGGCCGCCGCATGATCCACAACAAGAGCGCAAGGCTCGGCAGGCAGGCAGCCGTGCTGACGACAAAGAACGGCACCCAGCCGAGCCAATCGGCCAGCGCGCCGCCCGAGGCGGCCAGCACGTTGAGGCCGACCGTCGCCAAGGACGACAACAGCGCGTATTGCGTCGCCGTGAAATCGCGGCTGCACAGCAGCGACAAATAGGCGACGAACGCGGCCGAAGCCATCCCGCCGGTCAGGTTCTCGCCGCCGATCGTGAAGGTCAGCACGGCGACATCATGGCCGGCCCACACCTGCGCCGCGTACATCAGGTTCGACAGCGCCTGCAATCCGCCGCCGACAAAGAGGGCGCGAAATGGCCCGATGCGCGCCACCAGCGCGCCGCCGAGCGCCACCCCGGCCAGGGTCGCGGCGACGCCGTACACCTTCGAGATCGTCGCCACCTCGACCTTGGTGAAGCCGAGCGCGACGTAGAGCGGGTTGGCCATCGACCCCGCCAGCGCGTCGCCGAATTTGTAGAGCACGATAAAGACCGCGATCGCGACGAGCTGCTTGGCACCGGCGCGGCGGTAGAGGTCGGCGAACGGCGCGACGACGGCGCCCGCGAGCCACGCCTTGATGCGCCGCGCCGCGGTGTCGCCGGGCAGCCGCGCGGGCGGCGCGGCGTTCTCCGGCTCCGGGGTCACCCACACCGTG
>DATEKP010000295.1:0-4481 GCA_035277405.1 Allostellaceae bacterium
ATCAGCTCGCGCACCTCGGCGCGGGCGCTCAAATCCTGGAACGAGGTGTAAGGCAGGTTATGCCGCTCGGCCCAGTTGCCGACCGTCGCGGCGTCGATCGCGACGATCGCGGCGACAAACGGCTTGGCGTCGCCGAACACCACCGCCTCGCCGATATAGGGGCTGAATTTCAGCTTGTTTTCGAGGTACTGCGGGGCCAGCGCGGTACCGTCGGTGAGCTTGCCGACATCGCGCGCGCGGTCGACGATGACGATGTGACCGCGCTTATCGAGGAAGCCGGCATCGCCGGTGCGCAGAAACCCGTCGTCGGTCACCGCCTCGCGGCTGGCTTCAGGCTGCTTGTAATAGCCCTGGAACACGCCGCCCGAGCGGACCAGCACCTCGCCATTGTCGTCGATCTTGACCTCGACCCCGGCGAAGGCGGGGCCGACCGTGTCGGGATCGACCTCGCCGTCAGGCTGCGCCGAGCACACCCCCGACAGCTCGGTGGCGCCGTAGACCTGCTTCAGGTTGATGCCGATCGCCCGGAAGAAGCGAAAGATGTCGGGGCCAAGAGGGGCGCCGCCGGTATAGACGAGGCGGGCGCGGCGCAGCCCCATCTGGTCGCGCAGCGGGCCGTACACCAGCACCTCGCCGAGCATGCGCTGCAGCTTGAGGCCGAGCGCCAACGGCCGGCCTGCGGCCTCATCGGCGGCAGCGCGCTCGGCGACGCGGCGGAAGTGCTCGAAGACGCGGCGCTTCACCGGGCTGGCGTCGGCCGCCCTGACCAGGATCGCGGTCAGCGCGTTCTCCCAATAGCGCGGCGGCGCCAGCGCGATCGACGGGCCGAGCTCGCGCAGGTCGCGCTGCACGGTCTCCGGCTTTTCCGGGAAGTTGATGGTCAGCCCGACCAGCATGTGGAGGGCGAGCGAGAACAGCGAATTGCCGACCCACGCCATCGGCAGATACGACAGATGCTCGTCGTTCGGCCGCACCCCCTCGGCCGCGGCCAGGCCTTCGGCGGCGCTGAGCAGATTGGCGTGCGACAGCATGACACCCTTGGGCCGCGAGGTCGTCCCGGAGGTGTAGGAAAACAGGCACAGGTCGTCGGGCGAGGCGGCGGCGACGGTCTCCTCGACATGGCCGGGATGCGCGGCGCCGAAGGCGCGCCCCGCCGCCTGCAAATCCTCGAAGGATTTGAGGATCGGATCGGCGTAATTGCGCAGCCCGCGCGGGTCGTCGTAGACGATCAGCTTCAGGTGCGGCAGCCGCTCCTTCAGCGACAGGATCTTGTCGACCTGCTCCTGGTCCTCGGCGACGACCACCGAGGTCTCGGCGTGGTCGAGCACAAACGCGAGTTCGCTGGCGATCGCGTCCTGGTAGACCGGCACGGCGATGCCGCCGAGGCTCATCGCCGCCAGTTGCGCGAAATAGAGGCGCGGGCGGTTTTCGCCGATCACCGACAATTTGTCGCCCGGCGCGAAGCCCTGGGCGGCGAGGCCGAGCGCCAGGTCGCGCACCTCCTCCCAGTAGCGCCGCCAGCTGTAGGGCTGCCAGATGCCGAGGTCCTTCTCGCGCAAGGCGGGGCGGCCCGGCGAGCGCTCGGCGTGCCGGCGCAGCAATTGCGGCAGGGTCAGATCGATGCTCATGCCGCCCGCTCCCGATCGTGGCCGTCGCCGAGATAGGCCTGGATCACGCCCGGATCGCGCTGCACCTCGGCCGGGGTGCCGTCGGCGATCTTGCGGCCGCGGTCGAGCACCGCGACGCGGTCGGAAATGTCCATCACCACCGCCATGTCGTGCTCGATTAGGATGATCGTCGTGCCCCACTGCTCGTTCACGTCGATGATGTAGCGGGCCATGTCCTCCTTCTCTTCCTGGTTCATCCCGCCCATCGGCTCGTCGAGCAGCAGGAGCTTGGGGTCGAGCGCCAGGGCGCGCGCCAGCTCGACGCGCTTGCGGAGGCCGTAGGCGAGGCCGCTGGTCGGCTGCCGCCGCAAATCCTGCAAGGCGAGGAAATCGATCAGCTCCTCGACGCGGGCGCGGTGCCTCACCTCCTCGCGCTGCGCCAGGCCCCAATAGATCAGCGACGACAGCACGCCCGATTTCATGCGCACGTGGCGGCCGAGCATGATGTTGTCGAGCACGGTCATGCCGCTGAACAGCGCGATGTTTTGGAACGTGCGGGCGATGCCGAGCGCGGCGATGTCGGCCGGCCGCGCGCGGGTGATGTCGCGGCCCTCGAACGTGATGACGCCGCCATCGGGCTTGTAGAAGCCGCTGATCATGTTGAGCAGCGAGGTCTTGCCGGCGCCGTTCGGGCCGATCACCGAGGTGATGCCGCCCTGCCGCACCGCGATCGAGACATCCTCGACGGCGCGCACGCCGCCGAACCGTTTCGAGACCGCGGTGACCGCCAGTTGCGGGTCGGCGTCTCCCGCCGCGGCCGCTGTGCTGCCCAATGCCATGCCGATACCAGGCGCTCCCTATGGCCTTGGCGCCATATGCAGCGCCGTTATGGCAGGCATGATGCTGGCGCCATCGCCGGAATGCAACCGCTGCATCGGGATAGCTTCCGGTACGAAAGGTCACGTTGCCGTGCGTTGGACATGGCCGCGACGCCGCCCTTGCCGTCCGTGCCCGGCTCGTGAAACGATCGCCTCGGCGAGACCCGACGCGGGGCTATTGTGCCGAACAACGCAGCCGAAAACCGTCTGCCGGTCACGCTCCTGACCGGGTTTCTCGGCAGCGGCAAAACGACGCTGCTGCGCCGCGTCCTGACGTGCCCCGAGCTTTCGGATACGGCGGTCGTCATCAACGAGGTCGGCGAGATCGCGATCGACCACTACCTGGTCGATTTCATCGCCGGCGATGTCGTCGAACTGCCGGGCGGCTGCCTGTGCTGCGCCGTGCGCGAGGACTTGGCGCGGACGTTGCGCGGGCTGCTCGACCGCCGCGATTCCGCCGACATCCGCCCGTTCCGCCGCATCGCGGTCGAAACCACCGGCCTCGCCGATCCCGGGCCGATCCTGTTCACGCTGAGCACCGACGCGATGCTCGACCAGCGGCTGCGCCTCGAACGCGTCGTGACCGTCGTCGATGCGGTCGCCGGCGCCGCGACGCTCGACCGCTTCGCCGAGGCGGCGCGCCAGGCCGCAATCGCCGACGCGCTCGTCGTCTCGAAGACCGATCTCGCGCCGTTCGGCCCGGAACTGGCCGAGCGACTCGACGCGCTGAACCCCGGCGCCGAGCGCCTCCTCGCCGCCGACGCCGACCCCGCGGCTGTGCTGTTCCCTCCCGTTTCGCGTCACCCCCGCATAAGCGGGGGTCCAGGGGCAACCGCCGGACCGCCGCCCCTGGATCCCCGCTTTCGCGGGAATGACGATGGCGGGGAGCATGCAAATCATTCGCATGGCATCGCCACTTACTCGGTCGTGCTGGAGCGGCCGGTCAGCACCTTCGCCTTCGCGCGGGCGCTCGGCGGGCTGGCGCAAGAGCGCGGCTACGATCTGTTGCGCGTCAAGGGCCTCGTCGCGTTCGCCGACCGGCCCGAGCGCGCCGCCGTGATCCAAGCGGCGCAGCACGCGATGTTCGCCCCCGAATGGCTCGACGATTGGCCCGACGCCGACCACCGCAACCGCCTCGTCTTCATCGTGCACGACATCGCGCCCGATGAAATCCTCGCTCGCTTCGCCTTTGCCTCGCCTTCCCTCCTGGGACCGCGGGCCTCCGGCCCGCATGTGGGCAGGACGCCCGCGCTCCGATCCATCAAATGAGGAGACACCCATGCTCGACATCGTCATTACCGGCGGCACCGCGGTTCTGCCGACGGGGGCAGCCCAGGTCGATATCGGCATCGAGGGCGAGAAGATCGCCGCGCTGGGCGCGCCGGGCAGCCTGGCCGCGCTCGGCGCCGGGCGCAGCGTCGATGCGACGGGGCAGATCGTGATTCCCGGCGGCATCGACCCGCATGTGCATTGCCGCTGGCCGATGCCCGTGCCGGGCCAGACCCAGCCCAACCTGACCGACGGCCCGGACCGGGTCAGCCAGGCGGCTCTCTTCGGCGGCACCACGACGATGCTCGATTTCGCGCTGGTCGATGGCGACAACAATGTGCAGCAGGCGATCGAGCGGCGGCAGAAGGAATGGGAAGGCGACTGCCACTGCGACTACGGCTTCCACGTCATGGTGCAAGGCCCGCAGGACTACACGATTCCCGGCCAGTTGAAGGAGGCGGTGCAGCAGGGCCACGCCACGGTCAAGATGTTCACCACCGACATCACGCCGTCGCGCAAGGGGCGCATGGTGCCGTTCGGCAGCATCATGGAGGTGCTGACGGCGCTGGCGCAGTCCGGCGGGCTGGCGGCGATCCACGCCGAGGACAACGACCTCGTCATGCACATGTACGAAAAGCTGACGCGCGAGGGCCGCACCAGCTTCTACAATATGGCCGAGGTCCACACGACGCTTTCCGAGGATTTAGCGTTCAACCGGGTGATCCGG
>DATEKP010000296.1:0-10220 GCA_035277405.1 Allostellaceae bacterium
CGGCGGCAATCTCGGCGGCGCCACGGTGCCGCCGCTGTTCATCGCCGCGCCGCCGACCACACCGATCGGTGACACCTCGACCGCTGCCGCGGCGCGCGGAATGCAGGCGAGTCTTGCGGTCAGTGGTCAGGGCGCCAACCAGCAGTCGGCGATCGCCGTCACCGCGGACACGCTCGCAACCGTGCAGGGCAGCGACCAGCCGATCTTCAACGGCCAGATGCGCGGCTCGTCGTTGTTGTCGGCCGGCGGCACGCCGGTGGCGCTGCGCTCGGCCGCCAACTCCACGGTCGACGGCGCCGGCAACAGCTTCTATGGCGGCAATTCCATTTCCGGCTTTGTCGTCGATCAGACCGCCTATGCGAGCGGCGCCAACGGGACGGTCGGCAGCGCGATCGTGCCGTCGACAGCGACCGAGGTGTCGCTGTCGGGCAGCGCGACCAATTACGGCTTCGCCCAGCCGGCGGTGCCGACGCCGCTGCCGTCGGGGGTCGGCGCCAGCCGCACAACCCAGGCCCTGACCGGCAATTTCGGCGGGCTCATGTACACAACGGCGCAAACCAACCCATACATCGTCACCGGCGGGACGCTGATCTCGACCGAGGCTTCCAGCAACCGCATACAGGCGACGCTCGCCGGCAGCCCGCAATCCCCGTCCTCGGGGGTCAGCGCGCTGACGATGCAATTCGGCGGGCTGAGCGGCACCGCCGGGGCCCAGGCCTTCATCGACGACCGCACCTTCGCCGCGGCTGAGAGCGCGAGCAGCCCGCAGCAGATCACGATCAACCGCACGACGAGCAATCCCCAGGGCCAGCTCTATCTGGTCAGCTCGGGGGCGGCCGGGCAACCGACCGCGATCCTGCCGAGCGGCGTCTCCTACTGCCAATGCCAGTTTCTGCAATGGGGCTATTGGGGCGGCGACCTGACAACTGCCAACGCCGGCGGCACCGGGCTGCCGCGTGTCGATCGCGGCCACATCAACACCTGGGTCGCCGGTATGCCGACGGCGGTAAGCCCGACCACCGGCTCGCTGATCGGTGCGCCGCCGGTCGCGACCTATACCGGGCACGCGATCGGCTCGGTATTCAACAACGGCCAGAGCTATCTCGCCGCCGGCGGCTTCACCGGCACCTACAATTTCGGCACGCAGACCGGCTCGCTGGCGATCACCAATTTCGACGGCCATAACTTCACCGCCAGCGGCTCGGCGCCGCTGACCGGGGCCACTTACAACTTCGGGGTGACGACGCCCGGCGCCCGCGGCGTCGTCAACGGCACGTTCTACGGACCGGGGGCGGCGGAGACCGGCGGCAATTTCGCGGTGCAGTCAACCGTCGGCCCGACCTATCTCGCCTCGGGCATCTTCGCCGGCAAGCGCTGAGCAAGCCCCCCTCTCCGCCCCGAGGGGCAGAGAGGGGACAAATCCGCGGGCTACAGCGGCGTGGCGAGCAGGCTCGGCACGGCGAAGCTGTCGAGCAGCACGAGCTTGGCGCGAAACCTGAGGGCGCCCGCCTCGGTGGCGACATGATCGCGGTAGAGGCCGGTCGCGAACAGCCGGGTCTCGCCCTCCTGGTCGCTTTGGTAGACCGCAAACGGCGCCTCGACCAGCGCGGCATCCCCGTCGCTGCCGACCATGCGCGGCAGCCCGATCAGGTGGCGATCGGTGTGGATGTTGTATTTGTTGGCATCGCGCAGGGCGCGGATGCGGTCCTCCAGGACGGCGCGGCTGTCGCAAAAGACGAGGCCGGCGGGCAATCCGCGCTGATGGTTCTCGCGCGGCATGATGTGGTATGTGCAGGTTTCGGCGAAGAGGCCGAGCCAGGCGTCGAATTGCCCCTCGTCGATCAGCGCGCCATAGGCGGCATAGAGATCGTATAGCGCGAACCGGTCCGCGAGCGGGCCCCGGCTCATCGCACCGCGCCGGCCGGCTCGATCCCGAGCAACTCGGCGTAATACGACCAGAAGCCGCGCAACGGCACGTCGGTGACGCGGTAATTGCGGTCGGAAATGACCCCGCCGCCGCCCAGCTCGATGACGGTCGTCGCGTCGCCGTCGGGCCGCGTCGCGCGATGGGCGATCTCGATTGCCTCGCCATCCTCCATCGAGACGAGGCCGGCCGGCCCGACCAGATTGGCCTGGCGCAGCCGGTGCAATTGCATGTCGGGCGGGTCGTCGCGGTAGCCGAGCATGGTCTGGAACACCTCGACCTCATCGACGCCGCGCGGCCGGATCTGTCGCACCGCCAGGCTGTTGCTGATCTGCACGAAAACGGCGCCGGGGAACACCGAGGTGACGGCGAGGTTCAGCGGGTCGGCGCGCTCGCGGCGGAAGCGCACCAGCTCCGGTTCCTTCAAGGTCAGATAGTTGCTGCGCACCCGTGCGTCGCCATAGGCCTGGTTGGCGAAATCGGCGGTGTCGCTGTCGGCTTCGGCCCAGGTGATGTTGTGGCGGTGGCGCCCGTCCATCGTGACGCCGCCGACTTGCGTCGAGCGGTCGAGGCCGAAGGTCACGAGAAACTCGTGCAACAGGCTGGCATGGTAGTTGTCGCGGGTGTTCTCGGCGTAGAGCTTCCAGTTGGCGCGGATACGCTGGCGGTTGTAGCCGAGGATGGCGACCGGCCGCTCGAACAGCCGCCTCAATTGCGCCATGACGGCCGGGCCGAGATAGTCTTCGAGCGGCTCGGCCGCCTCGCTCAACGTTCCGAACAGCACGCCGCGCACTGCGGCAACGCGCAATGTCCTGAGGCCGTGCCGGCCCATGTCGAAGTCCGGGTCCATGCCGCCCTTACCGCGGATGCCGCGGCGGAACGGGATCGCGGTCAGCCGGCCGTCGAGGCCGTAGCACCATTGGTGGTAGATGCAGACGTGCTCCTTCGCGTTGCCCCAGGCCTCGCGCCGCACCAGGGCGCCGCGATGGGCGCAGCGATTGACGAAGGCGCGGATGACGCCGGCTCTGTCACGGTTGACGACGACCGGAGTGTCCCCAACCCAGGTGCGGCGGAAATCTCCGGGGTTTGGCAATTCGGCTTCGAGGCCGAGATAATTCCAGGTCGGGCCGCGGAAGACGCGCTGCTGCTCGCGCTCGTACACATCGGCGTCGTGGTAGAGGCGGTAGGGCACCCGGCTGTAGTCGAGCGCCGGCCAGATCGCCGCGTCCAACATCGCTTTGTCTCCGCCAACGAGCGTTCGGGGCCGATCGTAATCAACAGCCGGCGTCGCGACAACGGCGGGGGCTGCCTCATCCCCACATCGTCATGCCCGCGCAAGCGGGCATCCAGGGCAACCGACGAATTCGTGGCCCTGGATTCCCGCGTTCGCGGGAATGACGGAATTGTGCTGTGAGCCGCCGGGCGCTTCACATGCCGAGATAGGCGCGGCGCACGCGGTCGTTGGCGACAAGGGCGCGGTGCGGGCCCTCGAGCACCACCTGCCCCGTCTCCAGCACATAACCGTAATCGCAGGATTCAAGCGCCTCGGCAACGCGCTGCTCGACCAGCACCAGGGTCACGCGGTCCTCGCGGTGCAGCGCGGCGATGCGGTCGAAGATCAGGTCGGCGATGGCCGGCGCCAAGCCCATCGACGGCTCGTCGAGCAGCAAGAGGCGCGGCGCCGAGGCGATGCCGCGGCCGATCGCCAGCATCTGCTGCTCGCCCCCCGACAATGTGCCGGCCAGCTGCCGCCGCCGCTCGGCCAGCACCGGAAACAGCGTGAAGATGCGGTCGAGATTGCGCCCCCACTCGGTGCGGCCGCGCGTCGAGTAGGCGCCCATTTCGAGGTTTTCCAGCACGCTCATCGCGGCGAACACCTGCCGCCCCTCGGGCACGTGGGCGATGCCGAGATGCGCCCGCTCGGGCGGCGGCACCGCCAACAGATCCTCGCCCTCGAATGCGATCTCACCCGACAGCGGCGGCACGGTCCCCGAGATCGCCTTGAACAGCGTCGTCTTGCCGGCGCCGTTGGGACCGACGATCGCGACGAACTGCCCCTCGTCTACAGTCAGCGACACGCCGCGCAACGCGGCCAATCCGCCGTAGCTGACCGAGAGGCCGTCGATCCTCAGCATCATCCGTCGCACATTCCCGTTATCCGCCGTGTCTGCCATAACACGAGCGCGCGTCATGCGCCATTTGCCGCGGTGCAGGAACGTAATTTCCGTGGCGCGGTCGCGCCGCTGCCTCTATCGTTCTCGCCGCACGGCGACACTTCAAACGCCCGCCGAGGGTACCGATGGGGGAAATATTCTCGGCCGAAAAGCCGGCAGAATCGCTCGAATTTACCGGTGAGCGGCTAACCTCATCGGCATCCGGGCAAATCGAAATAGAGCATTTCCACCGTTATTTCCTGGCTCGGGCGCAATGCCGCGGCAAGGATGTCTTGGACATCGCGAGCGGCGAAGGCTACGGATCGGCCTTTCTCGCCCAGGTCGCGCGCTCGGTCGTCGGCGTTGAGATAGCACCTGCCATCGCCACGCATGCAGCGCGCGCCTATCGCCGCCGCAATCTGCGCTTTGTCGTCGGCGATGCGCGTGCGATCCCGCTGCCCGCCGCTGCGGTGGATGTCGTCGTTTCGTTCGAGACCATCGAGCACCTGTTCGAGCAGGAGGCCTTTGTCGCCGAGGTCAAGCGGGTGTTGCGGCCCGGCGGTCTGTTCATCGTAAGCACGCCCGAACGCGACGTATTTTCGCCCTACAACTCGCCGGCCAACCCGTTTCACTGCCGCGAGCTGACCCGGGAGGAATTCCGGCGGGTGCTCGGCGCCGCCTTCGCCTCGGTGCAGCTGATGGACCAGCGACCGATGCTCGGCTCCGCCATGCTGCTTGACGGCGCCGCGGCGGATGAACGGATGACGGCGCTGACTTTCGAGCGCCGCGGCGACAGCCATTTTGAAGCCTGCGATGGCCTGCCGCGCAACCTGTACGTCATCGCCTTCGCCAGCGATGCCGCCGTAGCGGTCCCCGCCACCAGCCTGTACATCGAGACCAGCCACATCGATCTCCGCGACCGGCAATGTGCGCGGCAGGCGCAACAAGCGGCTGAGCGCCTGACCGAGCAGCAGGCGCGAAACCATGCCGAAGCGATCTCTGCCGTCGAGACTGAAGCCGCCGCAGCAAAAGCGCAGACGGCGCGGCTTGCCGCGGAATTGAGCGGGGAACGCGCCCAGGCCCACCGGCTCGAACAAGACCTCGCCGAATTGAGGGCAACGCTCGAAGCGGTTTATGCCAGTACCTCGTGGCGCATGCTGCGCCCGGCACACCGGCTCGGCCGACGCTTTCCTTGGCTCGCCAGGTTCACGCGTCGCAGCATCAAGCTGGTGTGGTGGACGCTGACCTTGCAGCTCGGCACGCGGCTGAGCCAGTTCCGCGCCGCCCGGCGCGGCGGCCGCACCGAGCTGTCCCCCCAGGAGCCTCCCGATCCGCTCCTTCAGGCGCCGCCCGATCTGCCGATCCCAGTCCCGGCCGCAACACTCGGAAACGGCTGCAGCCCTCCGGCAACTACGGCGAACCCGGCGAGCGTGCTCGGCACCGATCTGGTGATGACGACGCACAACGCGGTGATTGGGATCGTCACCTACGATAACAGCGCGAGCCAGCTCAAACGGCTGCTATCAAGCGCGGAAATCTCCCTGCGACAAGCCGACCTCGCTACCGACGGGCGGATTTTCGTGACCGACAACGGCACTCCCAGCGATGCCATCACCGCCGGAAACGTCGCGGTGCGGCGTCTGCCCTCGCTCGGCAACCTCGGCTTCGGCGCCAGCCATAATCGGCTGATGCAAGCCGCGTTCGATGCCGGCGCCGATGTCTACATCGCCGCCAATCCGGACGGGATGTTCCACCCTGACGCTGTGAGCGCGCTGCTTCGCGAAATTGCCGCAACCGATGGCGACGCGCTGGTCGAGGCGCTGCAATTTCCGGAGGAGCATCCCAAGGTCTATGACCCAGCGACCCTCGATACGCCATGGGCGTCTGGTGCGTGCCTGGGGATCACCCGCAAAATCTTCGAGGCGATCGGCGGGTTCGACGAGTCGTTCTTCCTCTACTGCGAAGACGTCGATCTGTCATGGCGCGCCCGCGCGGCCGGATTTTCCGTCAAAGTTTGCCCGCTCGCGTTATTCCTCCATCCGGTCACCAACCGACCGCCGACCGTCGAATCCGTCCGGCGTTTTCGCGAAAGCGGCATCGTTCTCGCGCGCAAATGGGGCGATCCCAATTTCGAGCGCTTCCTGGCCGAAGAATTACGCAAATCCGGTGCGTCGCCGCCGCATTCGCGTCCTTTGGCCGTTCCAGAAAAGTGGCTGCCGGTGGCGGACTTCTCGCATCTGTTCCACTTTGCACCAACCCGTTGGTGATCCCCGATGCCCGATCGCGACGCGAGGCTCGACGTCATCGTCCGCTTTCATGACATCGCACAGCTTCCGGCGCTTGACCGCTGCATCTTTTCGCTGGTCGGCCAAGAGTACCGGCCGCTGCACATTCACCTTGCGGTGCAGCGCTTCACCGCGAACATGATCGAGCAGACCCGCGAGCGGCTGCAGCCTCTTTTGGAAATCGACGGCGAGATCGGATTGACGCTGCTCAACTGGCCGCACGCCGAGCCATCTGACGGCCGCTCGGCGCTAGCCAATCTCGGCTTCGAAGCCGCGCAAGGGCGCTATCTCGCGTTCCTCGACTACGACGATACCTCGTATCCGGAGGCCCATCGCCTGCTGATCGGGCGATTGCGCGCCGGCCCGGCTGCGGTCGCTTTTGGTGGCATTTGCTGGAAAATCATGGACCGCGACAGCGGCTTTCCCTATGCGGTTGCCAAGCAGTGTCCCTTTAAAGGGTCTCGCCTACGCGACCTATTCGTCGGCAATTTTTGCCCGATCCACAGTTTCGTTATAGATCGTACCCGCATTCCTCGCCAGTTCATGTTTTTCGATCCTTTGCTAACGCGAGCAGAAGATTATGATTTTTTGTTACGAATATGTTCCCAATACGAGTCTGATTTCTCTCTTGTTGGGACGATTATCGGTGATTACTGCATCAAGACCGATGGGACCAATACGATCAACACCGAATGGAGGCCCTCTCCCGACGGCTCGGCCGCGTGGGTTGAGGCCGAGGCGTTCCTTGAGCAGCGCCGCCGCATGACTCCGGTGTCGACGTCGGTGCAGCGCTTACTCGGATTGCCGCCGCGGTCGAACCTGACCATCCGCGACCTGCTTGACGCGCCGGAATGTGCCTGATTGCTCTGACGGGATGCCAGTCGCGGCGATCGGCGCCGGGGCGCCAATGGCCGCCAGGAGGCCGCCAAGAAAATCGATGACATAGGCCTGACGCTCCGCCTATCGTCGGCCATGCCGTTCTCGCTTGTCGATTTCCTGCAGGCGCTTGCCGCCGGGCTTCTCGTGGGCGGCGCCTATGCGCTGATGTGCATCGGCCTCGGCATCATTTTCGGGGCGATGCGCGTCATCAACTTCGCGCAGGGCGATTTTCTGATGCTCGGCATGTACGCCGCCTTCTATTTGACGGCGGGGTACGGCGTACTGACCTTTCTCGGCCCGTACGCGGCGCCGATCGCCGCCGCGTTCCTGGCGGGGCCGATCGTCTTCGCGGTCGGCTGGCTGATCCACCGCTTCATCGTCGCCCGCGTTACCGGCGCCGGCGTGGCACAGATCGAGGGCGCCGGCGCCTACGGCCAGATCCTGGTGACCTTGGGCCTGTCGCTGATCCTGCAGAATGGCGGGTTGATAGTGTTCGGCTCGACCCCGACCGGCATCCGCACGCCATTGTCGCGCTCGTCATGGGAGATCGGGCAGATTTTGCTCAACCAGGGGCGCTGCGTCAGCTTTGTCGTGGCGGTGCTGCTGGCCGCCGCAGTGTATCTGTTCCTCGGGCACACCCGGCTCGGCAAGGGGCTGCGCGCCGCCGCCGACAACAGCCAGGCGGCGATCTACATGGGGATCGACGTTGATCGCGCGCATCGTCTCGCCTGGAGCCTCGGGGTCGGCATCACCGCCGTCGCCGGCGGCCTTGTCGCCACCTCGCAATCCTTTCAGCCCTACGTCGGGTTCGATTTCGTCATCGTGATGTATGCCGGCGTCGTGCTCGGTGGGCTCGGCAGCATCTTGGGCGCGTTCTGGGGCGGGATCGTGATCGGCATCGTGCAGCAGATGTCGACGCTGGTCTTCCCCTACCAGCTGCAGAACACGGCAATCTTCGTCGTCTTCCTGTTGATCATCTTCCTGCGCCCGCAGGGCATGTTCGGCCGGCTCAGCGAGCGGACATGAGAACCCGCGCCCAGACCAGACGGCAGCTGTGGACGATCCTCGCCGTCGCGGTCGGGGTGGCAGTGCTGTCGCTGCTGCTCCGGAGCGCTTATTACGAGCTGGTGCTGACGCAGGTGCTGCTGTGGGCGGTGCTGTCGCTCGCCTGGAATATTTTGTGCGGCTACAGCGGCTATTTCTCGTTCGGCCATGCCGTGTTCTGGGGCCTCGGCGCCTATACGGTGACGCTCGGCATGGTGCTGCTCGGCCTCAGCCCGTGGCTGACGATCCCATGCTGCGCGGTGGTCGGCAGCCTCGCCGGTGGGCTAATCGGCTACCCGACCTTCCGCCTGCGCGGCCATTATTTTGCGCTGGCGATGCTCGCCTACCCGCTCGCCATCCTCTACGTCTTCCAGTGGCTCGGCTATCAGGAGCTGACCCTGCCGATGAAGCGCGAGGCGGCGGCGCTCTATATGCAATTCGCCGATCCGCGCGTCTATGTCGGGCTGGCCCTCGTCCTCCTCGTGATCGCGCTGTTGATCACGCTGCGGGTCGAGAATTCGCGGTTCGGCATGTCGCTCCTGGCAATCAAGCAGAACGAGCCGGCCGCCGAAGCCGCCGGCATCGACACCTGGCGCTGGAAGATGCTGGCGCTGATGCTCAGCGGCGGGATGGCGGCGGTGGCCGGCGGGCTCTATGCGGTGGTGCTGCTGGTGGTGACCCCGGACGCCGTGTTCGGCATGCTGGTCTCGGCGCAGGCGCTGATTTTGGCGCTGTTCGGCGGGGTCGGCAGCCTGTGGGGACCGCTGATCGGCGCCGCCGTGCTGGTGCCGCTGGCCGAGGGCCTCAACGCCGAGCTGGGCAATTTGCTGCCGGGCATCCAGGGCGTCGTCTACGGCGTCGCGATCATCCTGATCATTCTGCTTGCGCCCGAGGGCGTCTACTGGCGTTTGCGCGACCGGCTGGCGCGGCGGCGCCCAAGCCCGGCAATACCGGCACCCACCGCCGCGCCGGTCGTGCCGCTGCCGCGCCCCGCTGTCGCGCCGCCAGGCGGCGATCTGCTGGTATTGCGCGGCGTCGGCCGCTCGTTCGGCGGGCTGCGGGCGCTGGAAGCGATCGACCTCTGGATCCCCGAGGGCGCGCTTTACGGCATCATCGGCCCGAACGGCGCCGGCAAGACGACGCTGTTCAACGTCATCAACGGCTTTCTTGCCCCCGATTGCGGCACGATCGAATTCGCCGGGGCATCGATCGCCGGGTTGCGCCCGAGCCGTGTGTGTCGCCGCGGCATCGGCCGCACGTTTCAGGTCGTGCGTGCCTTCGCCCGCATGAGCGTCGTCGAAAACGTCATCGTCGGCGCTTTTGTCGGCGCCCCCGACGATGCCGCGGCGCGGCGCATGGCGCTGGCCGCGCTCGATCGGGTCGGCCTCGGCGGCCGCGCCGAAGCCATCGCCGGCGGTTTGACGACACGCGAATTGCGGCTGATGGAACTGGCGCGCGCCTTGGCGCCGCAGCCGCGCCTGTTGCTGCTCGACGAGACGCTGGCCGGTCTCGCGCATGACGACCTCGACGGCATCCTCGCGACGTTGCGGCAGTTGCGCACCGACGGCACCACCGTCGTCATCATCGAGCATACGATGCATGCGATGGTGCAGCTGGTCGATCATTTCGCCGTGCTCGATCACGGCCGGCTGATCGCCGCCGGGCGGCCCGACGAGGTGGTGCGCGACCCCCTGGTCATCGAGGCCTACCTCGGCAAGAAATGGCTCGACCGCGTCGCCGCGACGGCGGATTAGGGCAGGCGATGCCGGTCGGTCGGAACCGCAACAGAACCCGTCATGGCCGGGCTTGTCCCGGCCATCCACGGAAGACGTGGATCACCGGGACAAGCCCGGTGATCACGTTTTGGGTTATTGAGCTGCGGGATTCGAGAGGTTAGCGGCCCGATTGGGCCGGCATGGAGGAGAGGGGAGATGA
>DATEKP010000297.1:0-5298 GCA_035277405.1 Allostellaceae bacterium
TCGGGCTGGTCTTGACCTCGAACAAATCAATCCCGGCGGCGATGTTGCGGTCGAGGAAATAGGGTTCGGTGAAGCTCAGATCGACCTGCTGCGAGCGGAACGACAGCACGGTGCCGATCCGCACATCCTGGCCGCGGCCGAGAAAATTTCGTTCATGGACGCTGATGTCGGCGAGCGGGCCGTCGGATGTCGAGAAGCCGGCACCGAGCGACAATTCGCCGGTCGATTGCTCTTCCACCTCGACCGTGATGACCGTGCGGTCGGGCGCCGAACCCGGCGTATTGCTGACTTCGACCTTTTTAAAGAAGCCGAGGTTGTTGATGCGCTCCTTCGAGCGCTGCATCTTGTTGGTATTAAACGCGTCGCCTTCGACCAGCCGGAACTCGCGGCGGATCACCTTGTCGAGCGTGCGCACGTTGCCGGTGATGTCGATCTGCTGGACATAGACGCGCGGCCCCTCGGCGACGTGGAACAGGACGTCGAGAGTGCGCGCTTCGCGATTGCGGTTGATATCGGGCTTGACCTCGACGAAGGCGTAGCCGCGGTTGCCAAGCGCATCGGTGATGACGGCGATCGAATGTTCGACTGCAGAACCGTCATACCAGTCGCCGGGATGCACGGTTAACAGCGGCAGCACCGCGTCGCGCGGCAGGTCCTTGAGCTTGATGTCGACGTCAACCTTGCCGAAATGGTAGCGCTCGCCCTCGTCGACCGTGAACGTCACGATGAACCCGTCGCGGTCCGGGGTCAGCTCGGCGACCGCCGAGACCACCCGGAAATCCGCGTAGCCCTCGCTCAAGTAGTATTTGCGCAACAGCTCGCGATCGTAGGTCAGGCGATCCGGATCGTAGGTGTCGGCGGTCGAGAGAAAGCGGTACCACCGGCTCTCCTTGGTATCGATGACGCCGCGCAGCGTGCTGTCGCTGAAATGGCGGTTGCCGACGAAGTTGATGCTGCGCACGCCGGTCGCCGGCCCCTCGTTGATCTCGAACACGAGATCGACGCGGTTCTCCGACAGCTGGATGAGCTTGGGATCGACCGTCGCGGCGAAATGGCCCTTGCGGCGGTAAAGTTGCAGAATGCGCCGCACGTCGTTCTGCACGCGGGTGCGCGTATAGACGACGCGCGGGCGCAATTGGATCTCCGAGGTGAGGTCCTTGTCGGACAGCTTCGAATTGCCCTCGAAGGCGATGCGGTTGATGATCGGGTTCTCGACCACCCGGACGACCAGCGTGTCGCCCTCGCGCACGAGCTTCACGTCGGCGAAGAGGCCGGTCGCGAACAGCGCCTTCAGCGAGCCGTCGATGCGCTCGGCATCCCAGGCGTCGCCCGGCCGCACCAAGAGGTAGGAGCGCACGGTTTCCGGCTCGATGCGCTGGATGCCCTCGATCCGGATATCGGCGATATGGCCCGCCCCGGCTGCCGCGACGGCCGGCTGGCGCTGCGCGTTGGCCGATGGCAACCAGCCGAGCACCGCGATCAGGGCGGCGGCCAGCACGGCGAGCCGGTGAAAGATGACGCGCTTCGGGCCCAAACCCCCCACCCCGACGCTTGCGCTTGCGCTAACCGCGGATCGTGTCAGGTCACGAAGCGCTTCACAACAATCAATGGACGAGATCGTTCCAGGTCGCAAACACCATCAGCGTCAGCACCAGCGCCAGCCCCAGGCGGAAGCCGTATTCCTGGGCGCGCTGGCCGAGCGGCCGGCCGCGGATCGCCTCGGCGGCATAGAACAGCAGGTGGCCGCCGTCAAGCACCGGCACCGGGAACAGGTTGATCAGCCCAAGATTGATCGACAGGATCGCAATGAAATTGAGGAGCGGCGCGATGCCGAGCCGGATCGCCTCTCCCGAAACTTCGGCGATGCGCAGCGGCCCGCCGAGTTCGTCGGTGCCGCGCTTGCCGATCACCATCTGGCCCAACGATTGGAGCGTCGTGACCGACAGGTTCCAAGTCTCCCCGACCGCCCGCACGATGGCCGTGCCGGGATCGCGCTGCACGTATTTGACCTGGCCGCCGCGGATGCCGAGCCGCCCGACGTGGTGGGTACCGAGCCGGTCCTTTTCCTCGACGAGGCTCGGCGTCACGTGCAAGGTCAGGAGACTCCCGTCGCGTTTGACGACCAGCGGCATGCGGACGTTCGGGTTGAGCTGCACGATCTGCTGCAGATCCTCGAAGCGAGCGACGCGCTGCCCGTCGATGCTGACGACGGTGTCGCCGGGTTTGATGCCGGCCGTCGCCGCTGCGCTGTCCGGCAAGACCTGGCCGACCTCGGCCGGCGTGAACGGCTCGCCGTAGGTCATGAAGAGCAGCGCCAGGACCACGATGGCGAAGACGAAATTGGCGATCGGCCCGCCGGCGACGATCGCGGCGCGCTGCCCCAACGGCTTGCACGGAAACGAGACGGCGCGCTCGGCCTCGCTCATCTCGCCGACCCGGCCGCTCGGCAATGCCGAGCTGGCGTCGCTGTCGCCGAACATCTTGACGTAGCCGCCGAGCGGCAGGGCGCTGAACTTCCACCGCGTGCCGGCGCGGTCCCACCAGCCGAACAGCTCGGGCCCAAAGCCGATCGAGAACACCTCGATCCTGACCCGATTGTGGCGGGCGATCAAATAATGGCCGAGCTCATGGACAAAGACGAGGACAGTCAAGACCACGAGAAACCCGAGGACGGCCCAGAGGAACTGCGTGATTCCGCCGTGCAGTAACGGTGCCAGATAGCTCATAGCGCTTCCGTGGGCCTGGCGACGGGCGCCCGGCCGCGGGGGGAAAGAAGGCTTGTCGCGGTCTCGCGGGCCGCCTTGTCGAGATTGTAGACATCATCGAGCGAGTCAAGATCGCTGGGCGGTATGCGCTCCAATGTGCGCTCGACGGTCGCGGCGATGTCGAGAAACCCGATATGGCCGGCGAGGAAGGCGTGCACCGCCGTCTCGTTGGCGGCGTTGAGCACGGTCGGGCCGCCGCCGCCCTGCGCCAACGCCTCGCGCGCCAGGCGCAGGGCTGGGAAGCGCGCCGGATCGGGCGGCTCGAAGGTCAATCGGCCGACCTCGGCGAGGTCGAGCCGCTTGGTCGGCGCCGCGGCGCGCCCCGGCCATCCCAGCGCATAGGCGATCGGCGTGCGCATGTCGGGCGAGCCGAGATGGGCCAGGACCGAGCCGTCGCAGTAGGTGACGAGGCCGTGCACGATCGATTGCGGATGGATCACGATATCGATGCGCTCGGACGGCAGCTGGAACAGGTAGTGGGCTTCGATCAACTCGAGCCCCTTGTTCATCAGCGTCGCCGAATCGACCGAGATTTTCGCGCCCATGCGCCAGGTCGGGTGCGCCACCGCCTGCTCGGGGGTCGCATCGCGCATCGCGGCAAGGCTCTGCTGGCGAAACGGCCCGCCGCTGCAGGTCAATGTAATCTTCTCGATGCCCTCGACCCGCGTGAAGTCGAAGCACTGCCAGATAGCGTTGTGCTCGCTGTCGACCGGCAGCAAGGTCGCGCCGTGCGCCGCCACCTCGCGCATGAACAGCCCGCCGGCCGAGACCAGCACCTCCTTGTTGGCGAACGCCACGATCCGCCCCTGCCTGACCGCTGCCAGCGTCGGTTCGAGACCGGCGGCGCCGACGATGCCGGCCATGACCCAATCGGCCGGCCGCTCGACGGCCTCGACCAGCGCGGCGCGGCCGGCGGCAGCGGCAATTCCGGAACCGGCCAGTGCCTCTTTCAGGGCGGGGTATTCGCTCGGGTCGGCGACCGCGGCAAAGCGCGCGCCGAGCGCCTTGGCCTGCTCGGCGAGCGCCGCCGCGTTGCGGTTGGCGGTTACCGCCTCGACCGTGAAGGCGTCGCGGTTGCGCAGCAGGAGATCGGCCGTGCTGCGCCCGATCGATCCGGTCGAGCCGAGGATCGTAACGCGCCGCGGCGCCTCGCTCATCGCGCGCGGCCTATCGCCATGTCAGGATGCTGCCGCCCCCGAGCGCCGTCAGGAGCGCCACCGCCGGGATCACCGCCAGGAGCCCGTCGAGCCGGTCGAGAAAGCCGCCATGGCCCGGGATCAGGCCGCTCGAGTCCTTCACGCCGAACCTTCTTTTGGCCACCGACTCCGCAAGATCGCCGAACTGCCCGACAATCGCAAGTCCCGCGCTCACCAGCACCAGAGGTAGAACCGACAACCCGAGCAGGCCGGCCGTCGCCCAGCCGGCGAGCGCGGCGCAGAGGATGCCGCCGATCAGGCCGGCCCAGGTTTTGGCCGGGCTCCAGCGCGGCGCCAGGCGCGGCCCGCCGAGCCGTCGGCCGACCGCGTAGGCGCCGATATCGGTCGCCCAGACGATCGCGAAAATCCACAGCACGGTCAGCCGGCCGGCGGCTTCCCGGCCGGCAAGCCACAGCAGCAGCACGCACGGCAGCGCCACCCACAGCCCGCCCAAGGCAAGCCAAGGCGCATCGCCGCCATGTTCGCGCCGCGCCGTCCACATAACCAGCGCCGCGCCGCCCAGGCACAAAACAAACGCCGGCGCCAGCGCGCCCATCGCCGCCGCCGCGATCGCGGCCACCACCGCCGCGATCAGCACGAGGCCGCTCGCGCCGAGCCGCCCGGCCCGGCATAACCGGGCCCATTCCCACGCCATCGCCGCACCGGCAAGCGCGGTGACGAGCGGCAGCCACGGCCAGCCGTACCACGCCACGGCGATCGCGATCGGCGCCAGCACCAGCGCCGAGAACATGCGCAGGACCAGCGGCCCCGGCTCAGCGCGAACCAACGGTGGCCCCGTAGCGCCGCTCGCGCCCACAGTAATCGGCGATCGCCGCTTCGAGATCGGCGCGCCCGAAATCCGGCCACAAGGTCTTGGTGAAGACCAGTTCGGCGTAGGCGCATTGCCACAGCAGAAAGTTGCTGATGCGCTGCTCTCCGCTGGTGCGGATCAAGAGATCGGGATCGGGCAGGTCGGCGGTGAACAGGTGCGCCGCGACCATCTCCTCGTCCACCGTTTCGAGCGGGACGGTGCCGGCCAGCACCCGGCCGGCGATGGCGCGCGCCGCAGCGACGATCTCGGCGCGTCCGCCGTAGGACAGCGCGACTGTCAGGTTGACGCCCGGGTTGTCGCGGGTCAGCGCCTCGGCATTGGCGATCATCGTCACGATGTCGGGCGACAGCCGGCTCTTGTCGCCGATCACCCTGAGGCGGACGCCGTTTTTGTGCAGGTCGGCGATCTCGCCGCGCAGGTAATGGCGCAACAATCCCATCAAGTCGGCGACCTCGTCCTGCGGGCGCCGCCAGTTCTCCGACGAGAAGCCGAACAGCGTCAGATA
>DATEKP010000298.1:0-2465 GCA_035277405.1 Allostellaceae bacterium
GCGCGCGGACGCCGGACGGCGACCAAAGCTGCGTCTCGTAGAACGCGGCGGCGGCGGCGAGCGCCTCCAGCAGCGTCTTCTGCCGCGTCGCCCGCTCGCGCTCCTGCGGCGTCTGCTGCGGCACGGCAAGCCCGGCCTCGCCGGCCAGCCGCTCGACCGCCTCGATGAAGTCGAGATTGTCGGCGCGCATGACGTAGCCGATCGCATCGCCATGCGCGCCGCAGCCGAAACAGTGAAAGAACCCCTTGTCCTCGACGACATAGAAAGACGGGGTCTTCTCGTTGTGAAACGGGCAGAGGCCGGAATATTCCCGGCCGCGCCGGGCGAGCCGCACGCGCCGTCCGACCAGGTCGGCGAGCGACAGCCGGCCGCGCAATTCGTCGAGAAAGCCGGGCGGAAAAGCCATCGCGTTATTCCCCTCTCCCGCATCGCGGGAGAGGGAGGGGCCCACGCCGTAGGCGTGGGAGGGTGAGGGTGCATGGCTCCGGCACGGAGGGGATGACCCCCTCACCCCCGCCCTCTCCCCCACTGGGGGAGAGGGGGTTTTCCAGGTTCATCATCCCAGCAGCCGCCTGACGACGGCGCCGGCCTTCGCCATATCGATGATCCCGGCATAGCGCTCGCGCAATGCGCCCATGACGCGACCCATGTCCTTGATGCCGGCCGCCCCGGTCTCGGCAATCGCCTGCTTTGCCGCCGCGTCGATATCATCATCGCCCATCTGGCGCGGCAGAAAGCTCTCGATGACGGCGATCTCCTCCGCTTCCTGCAGCGCCAGTTCAGGGCGGTTGCCTTTTTCGTAAAGCGCGATCGATTCGCGCCGCTGTTTGATCATGCCTTGCAGCAGGCGGAGGATGTCGGGGTCGGCGATGCCCTCGGTATTGCCGGCGCCGCGCGCGGCGACATCGCGCTCCTTCACTCCGGCGAGGATCAGGCGGACGGCCGACAGCGTGCGCGCGTCCTTCGCCCGCATCGCCTGTTTAAGCCGCTCGGAAAACGCCTCGCGCAGCATTCGGACGGCCCGCCCTGACGTGTCGGATTGACCCACTTTACCCCGCCGCGAATTGACAAAAAAGCGTCAGTCCCTATGTTCGGGCCGCGCCCCGCAGGAAGCTGAATCGATGGAAGACCCGACCGTGGCCCCGCCGCCGCGACCGCCCGACTGCAACGCGGCGCTGGTACTGGCGGACGGCTCGGTGTTCTGGGGGCATGGGATCGGCGCGACTGGCCAGGCGGTCGGCGAAGTCTGCTTCAACACCTCGCTGACTGGCTATCAGGAAATCCTGACCGATCCCAGCTATGCCGGGCAGATCATCACCTTCACCTTTCCGCATATCGGCAATGTCGGGGCCAACCACGAGGACATCGAGACGACGACCCCGTGGGCGCGCGGCCTGATTATCCGCGAAAAGCCGACCGGGCCTTCGAACTGGCGGGCTGAGCAGTCGCTCGATTGGTGGCTCAAATCGCACGGCCTCGTCGGGCTGTGCGGCGTCGATACCAGGCGGCTGACCCGGCTGATCCGCGATCGGGGCGCGCCCAACGGCGTCATCGCTTACCGGCCGGACCGCCGCCTCGACATCGCCGCCTTGCAGGCCGAGGCGCAGGCCTGGCCGGGCCTCGAAGGCATGGATTTGGCGCAGGAGGTGACCTGCCGGCAGAGCTACGAATGGCGCGAGACGACCTGGCGCCTCGGCTCCGGCTACGGGTCGCAGGAGGCAGCGCGATTTCACGTCGTCGCGGTCGATTACGGCGCCAAACGGAACATCCTGCGCATGCTGGCCGAGCACGGCTGCCGCGTCACGGTGGTGCCGGCCACGGCCTCGGCCGAGGACATCCTGCGCCACAAACCGGATGGCGTCTTCCTGTCGAACGGGCCGGGCGACCCGGCGGCTACAGGCGAATACGCGGCGCCGGTATTGCGCCGGCTGATCGACAGCGGCAGGCCGATCTTCGGCATCTGCCTCGGCCATCAATTGCTGGCGCTGGCCTTGGGCGGCAGGACGCACAAGATGGACAAGGGCCATCGCGGCGCCAACCAACCGGTCAGGGACGAGAAGACCGGCCGGGTCGAGATCACCAGCCAGAACCACGGCTTCGTGATAGATCCGGCGAGCCTGCCCGCCGCGGCGCGGCCGACCCATCTTTCCTTGTTCGACCGCAGCAACGAAGGCCTGCGCCTCGACGGCCTGCCGGTCTTCTCGGTGCAGCACCACCCCGAAGCCAGCCCCGGCCCGCAGGATTCGCACCATCTGTTCCAGCGCTTCATTGATTTAATGGCGGCGCAGAAGTGACGCCGCAACACATGCGGGAAAAGCCCTCCCCCTCGATGGGGGAGGGTTGGGAGGGGGTGACACCGCCTCAAATCATTGCCATCCGCTCACGGTGCGGCGACTTCACCCCCACCCCGTCCCTCCCCCATCGAGGGGGAGGGGGGACGCCGAGGTCCCGTGCCTAAGCGCACC
>DATEKP010000299.1:0-2430 GCA_035277405.1 Allostellaceae bacterium
GCGACGCGCTGCTGCTCGCCGCCCGACAGCTGCGCCGGGTAATGGCCGCTGCGATGGGCGAGGCCGACGCGCTGCAGCGCCACCGCGGCGACGGCGAAGGCATCGCGCGCGCCAGCCAGTTCGCGCGGGACCGCGACGTTCTCCAGCGCCGTCATCGTCGGCAGCAGGTGAAAGCTCTGGAACACGATGCCGATATGGCGGCGCCGCAACTCGGCCAGCGCGTTCTCGTCGAGCCTCGCGAGGTCCTGGCCCGCGACGATGACGCGGCCGGCGCTCGGCTGTTCGAGGCCGGCAAGGACCATCAGCAGGCTCGATTTGCCGGACCCCGACGGGCCGATCAGCGCCACCGCCTCGCCCGGCATGATCGCCAGCGACACCTCGCGCAGGATCGCGACCGGGCCGGCGGCGCTCGGTAAGGTCAACGACACCCGTTCGAGCGCGGCCAGCGGGTCGGTGGTCATGGCGGCAAGCACAACGGCACGCAATCCCGGCCGGTCCGAGTCGGCGCTGCGAATTTGGGTCGCTTCGCCGGCGATGACAACGGCGGGATCGCAGTTGACGGCGTAACCCCGGATACCCAGTCTAGGCTGGTAAATCCATGCGCCAGGCGGACAAACCACTCCTTCGTCGTGCCGCGGCCCACCGCGCCAAACCGCTGCTGATCGCCGGCCTCGCCGGCACGTTGCTGCTGGGCGGCGGCCGCGCCGTGGCGGGGGTGCCGGAAATCCTCGCTTTCGGCGACAGTTTGACCACCGGCTTCGGCCTGCCGGCCGACGAGGCGTTCCCGAAGCGCCTCGAGGCAAAGCTCAAGGCGGAAGGCCTCAATGTGCGCGTCGTCGATGCCGGAAATTCGGGCGACACCACGGCCGACGGGCTGGCGCGCCTCGATTGGGCGCTCGCCGACAAGCCGGATTTCGTGCTGCTCGAACTCGGCGCCAACGACATGCTGCGCGGCATCGATCCTGACACCGTGCGCGCCAATCTCGATGCGATGATCGCGAAAATCCAGGCGAGCGGCGCCAAGGTGCTGCTGATGGGCATGCGCTCGGTGGCCAATTGGGGGGCCGACTACCGGCGTCGCTTCGAGCGCATCTATCCCGAGCTTGCGAAGGCGCACGGGGTGGCGCTTTATCCGTTCTTTCTCGACGGGGTCGCGCTCGATCCGAAGCTCAACCAGCCGGACGGGCTGCATCCCAACCGGCGCGGCGTCGCCGTTCTGGTCAACCGCATCGCGCCCGTCGTCGCCAAGCTGATCGGAGGCCGGTCATGACCCCCTCTTTCGCCACCGCCTTCGCCACCGGCGCTCCGGCCGAGATGACCGCGGAGCTGATCGCGCAACTGCCGCAGGGTCAGGCCGCGAATCTCGGCATCATCTACGTCAGCGAGCCGGCCGCCCCGGCGCTTGGAGCGATTGTCCGGGAATTGTCCGACAAGCTCGGCATTGCCGCCTGGGCCGGCGGCGTCGGGCTCGGCGTGTGCGGCGCCGGCGAGGAGGTATACGACCGGCCGGCGGCGGCTCTGATGACCGCGGCGCTGCCGGAGGGCGCCTTTCGCATGTTCGGCGCGACCGACGATCCCGCCGCCGACCTGCCGCGCCAGCACGCCCAGTGGATCGAGCGGACCTCGCCGAGCCTCGCGCTGGTGCACGGCGACCCGCGCTGCGACAACCTGCTGCGCGCGATGACCGACGCGGCGGCGGCGAGCGGCGCCTTTCTGGTCGGCGGCCTCGTCTCTCACCGCTGCGAGCGCCCGCTGATCGCCGGCAACGCCGAGACGCTCGGCAAGGCCGGCCTTGCCGGGCTGATGCTGGCGCCCGACATCGCCGTCGCCACCGGGCTGACGCAGGGCTGCTCGCCGATCGGCCCGGTGCACCGCATCGACGAGGCGCGCGACAATGTGATCATGGCGATCGACGGGCGGCCGGCGCTCCAGGTTTTCTACGAGGACATCGGCCCGCAATTGGCGCAGGACCCGCGCCGCCTCGGCAACCTGATCTTCGCCGGCCTGCCGGTGGCCGGCTCCGACACTGGCGATTATCTGGTGCGCAACCTGATGGCGATCGACCCGCGGCACGGCTGGGTCGTGCTCGGCGCCGAGGTGGCGCCGGGCGACCAGATCCTGTTCTGCCGCCGCGACCCCGACAGCGCCCGCGCCGATCTCGGCCGCATGCTGCGGCAGCTCGCCGGCCGCCTGCCGGGGCCGCCGAAGGCCGGCATATATGTCAGCTGCGTCGCGCGCGGCGCCGCGCTGTTCGGCGAGCCGGGGGTCGAGAGCGGCCTCATTCGCGAGACCTTCGGCGACCTGCCGCTGATCGGTTTTTTCGCCAACGGCGAAATCTCGCGCGACCGGCTCTACGGCCATACCGGCGTTCTCACCCTCTTCACTTGAGAGACGCTGAGAATGAGTTGGATCGGCGGTGGTGCGTCCCCC
>DATEKP010000300.1:0-3567 GCA_035277405.1 Allostellaceae bacterium
GCCAGCGGGGAGAGGGTCGGGGTGAGGGGCACTTCCGCGCTACGCCGCGGCGCTGGCGGTGGCGGGCTTGCCGACGAGGCGGTCGAAATCCTCCCACATCAGCCGGCACATCGTGGCGGGGGTGAAGCGGTAATGGCCGACCGCGCCGATGATCTCGCCGACAGGGGTCACCTCGGCGGCCGAGCCGGTCAGGAACACCTCGTCGGTTTTCCCCAGCTCCTCGGGCTTGATCGTCCGTTCGACCACCTTGATGCCGCGCTTCCGCGCCAGCTCCATGACGGTCTGGCGGGTGATGCCGTTGAGGAAACAGTCCGGCGTCGGGGTGTGCAATTCGCCGTTGATCGCGAGAAAGATGTTGGCGCCGGTGCCCTCGGCGAGGTTGCCCTGCCAGTCGAGCATCAAGGCGTCGTCGCAGCCCTGCGCCTCGGCCTCGTGCTTGGCGATCGTGCAGATCATGTAAAGCCCCGAGGCCTTGGCGTGCACCGGCGCGGTGTTGGGCGCCGGCCGCGCCCAGCGCGACCACAGCATCTTGATGCCCTTGGCGCGCGCCTCCGGCGAGAAATAGGCGGGCCAGTCCCAGCAGGCGAGCGCCAGGTGGATTTTGGAGGCTTGCGCCGAGACGCCCATCTGCTCGGCGCCGCGCCAAGCGATCGGCCGAACGTAGCCGTCGGCGATGTTATTGGCCGCAACCAGCTCGACCGTCGCCTTGGCGAGGTCGTCCATGCTGGCCGGCACCTCGAACCCCATGATCTTGGCCGAGTTGATCAGCCGCGCGTTGTGATCGTCGAGGCGGAAGACCTTGCCGTTATAGACACGCTCGCCTTCGAACACGCAACTCGCATAATGCAGGCCGTGGGTCAGCACGTGCAGCTTGGCCTCGCGCCACGGGACGAGCCGGCCGTCGTACCAGATGAAGCCGTCGCGATCGTCGAAGGGGAGCACGGACGTGGTCATTGGTGGGCCTTTCTCGCCGGAGATCCCGGTCGAAACTTTATATCGCAGAAGACGCCGAGAGGGTACCGAAGGTTGCCAGATATGTCAACATGGCTGACATAAAACGCGCGACCGAGGCCGCCGGCAACGACCCGCGAGGGCCGCGCGAAGAGGCGGTGCGGCAGGGCATCGAACTGCTGTTTTTCGCCTACCGCGATTTCACCGCCGAGCCCGACGCGATCCTCGAACAGCACGGTTTCGGACGGGCGCATCATCGGGTCGTGCATTTCGTCGGCCGCAACCCGCACATCACGGTGGGCGAGCTGCTCGGCATCCTGCGCATCACTAAGCAGAGCCTCAACCGCGTGCTGGGCCAGCTGGTGCGGCGCGGCTTCGTGATCCAGCACCGCGGCGCGCAGGACCGCCGCCAGCGCCTGTTGGAGCTGACCGAAACTGGCCGCGAACTCGAACGCCGCCTGTCGGAACCGCAGCGCGCGCGGGTCGGCGCGGCCTATCGCAAGGCGGGTGCGCAGGCGGTCGAAGGGTTCCGGAAGGTGCTGCTGGCGATCGTCGCCGACGAGCGGGATCGTCGGCGCTTCGCGCGGGCCGGCACGCGGCTGTCTTGAACGATGAGCGACACCGGGCATCATCTCCTCGTCGTCGATGACGATGCGCGCCTGCGCGAGTTGCTGCGGCGCTATCTGTTCGAGCACGGCTTCCGCGTCACGGCGGCCGCCGACGCCGCCGAGGCGCGTGCCCAATTGGCGAGCTTTGCCTTCGATCTGGTCGTGCTCGACGTGATGATGCCGGGCGAGAGCGGTCTCGACCTGACCCGCGAATTGCGCACCGCCGGCGACAAGCGCGTGCCCGTGCTCCTGCTGACCGCGATGGGCGAACCGGAAGACCGTATAAACGGCCTCGAACAGGGCGCCGACGACTATCTCGCCAAGCCGTTCGAGCCGCGCGAGCTGGTCTTGCGCATCCGCAACATCATCGAACGCCGCGGCGCGGCCGACGAGGAGGCCCGCGAAATCCGCTTCGGCCCGTTCCGTTTCGATCTCGGGCGCGGCGAATTGTTCCGCGGCGGCGAGATCGTGCGCCTGACCGCGGCCGAGGCCGGGCTCTTGGCGTGCCTGGCGGCGCGCGCCGGCGAGGCGGTGTCGCGCGAGGAGCTGTCCGGATCGACGCAGTCTCCCGGCAATCTCCGCAATGTCGATGTGCAGATGACGCGGCTCCGCCGCAAAATCGAGACCGACCCGCGCTTTCCGCGCCACCTGCAAACCATCCGCGGCACCGGCTATGTCCTCAAGCCCGATTGAGGCCGGCGCGGCGGCGGCGCCGCCGGCCGCAGAGCCCTCCGAAATGGCGGCCGACCACCTCGACATTCGACAGCGCAGCCCATTGAAACGCCTGCTGCCGCAATCGATGTTCGGCCGCTCGCTACTGCTGATTGTCATGCCATTGGTGCTGCTGCAGATCATCGCGACCTGGATCTTCTACGACCGCCATTGGGAATCGGTGTCCTACCGGTTTTCCTCGGATGTCGCCGGCGATGTTGCGATGGTTATCGACGCCATGGGCCGCGACGAAACCCCCGCCGCCCTGCAACGATTGTTCGGCAGGCTCGGGCCGGTCAGCGAGTTAAATTTTGCCTACTACCCCGACGCGGCGATGCCGCCAAGCCGCGCGCTCGGCGGCACCATCCTTGAGACTCAACTGCGCCGGGCCCTCAGAGGCAGGGTGGGCCGGCCGTTCGAAATCGATGCCCGCAGCAACCCCGGACGGGTCATGATCGCGGTGCTCGTGCACAACGGCGTTCTGCAGGTGGACGTGCCATTAAGCCGGCTGTACACGCCGACCACCTACATCTTCATCCTGTGGATGGTCGGCTCCTCGCTGGTGCTGCTTGGCGTCGCGACCTTGTTTCTGCGCAATCAGGTGAAATCGCTGCGCCGGCTGGCCGCCGCGGCGGACAGCTTCGGCAAGGGCCGTCCGGTTGCCTTCAGCAAGATCGAGGGGGCGCTTGAAGTACGCCAGGCGGCGGCGGCCTTCATTCGCATGCATAACCGCATCCAGCGGCAGATTCGGCAACGAACCGAGATGCTGGCCGGGGTATCGCACGACCTGCGAACCCCGCTGACCCGCATGAAGCTCGGCCTTGAGCTGCTGGACGGCGACCCGGTCGTTGCCGAGTTGAGATCCGATGTCGCCGACATGGAGAGGCTGGTCGATCTTTATCTCGATTTCGCCCGCGGCGCAGGTACCGAGCGCCCCATTGCGACCGACATCGTGCCGCTGATCGAAGACCTGGCGGCGGCGAGCCGGCGCGAGGGCGCGACGCTCGCGCTCGACCAGCCTGCGGAGTTTCTGTTGCCGGTGCGGCCCAATGCGCTGCGCCGCTGCCTCGCCAACCTGCTCGCCAACGCACGGGTGTACGGCGGGCATGTGTGGCTCTCGAGCATACCGGTCGAGGACGGCATCGACATTGTGATCGATGACGATGGGCCGGGCATCCCGCCGGCCGAGCGCGAGCGCGTATTCCGCCCGTTCATCCGGCTTGACGGTTCGCGCAATCCATCGACCGGCGGCATTGGCCTCGGGCTTACCATCGCGCGCGACGTGGCGCGCAGCCAT
>DATEKP010000301.1:0-4957 GCA_035277405.1 Allostellaceae bacterium
AGCCCCCAGATCGGCACCTGCCCACGGACCAGCGCCGTCACCGCCGCCTCATCGTGCCCGGCGTGCAGCAGCACGGCCGCCAACACGACAGCAATCACTGCGAAGCCCAGCAACGCGAGACAAACCAAGCCAATCAGCTTCCAATAGACGCCGATCAGGCTGGCGGAGCGCAGACCGCAGGTCACCGCGGCGTCGCCGAACCGGAGGCCGTTGCTCCACCAGGCCCATTCGCGCGCGCGCCGGACGGCATGCAGAAACGGCAGGCTGATTGTGGCGGCCATGCCGAGCAGAAGCACCAACCAAGAGGCGTGCACGGCGAAACTTGGCGGCGGACGGAAGGCGGGCGGGCGCGTCGCCGGCGGGGTGACGATCGCGATCGCAACCATGCCGCCGATCACCAGGAGGAGCGGCAGCAGGCCGAGCAGCCAGACCCACCAGATGCGCTTGAACAGCTGCCCGCCGCTCGCCTCGAACCGCCCGCGCAGGGTACCGTACAAAGTATGGTCGAGCTTGTAGCGCTCCAATGCCGCCCTGCGCCACGGATAGGCGAAGCCGAGCGTCGGCAGCAGCAGCAGCCCCCACAGCAGCGAGCGCCAGGCGTAGGACCAGCCCGATCCGGTCATCCAGAACCGCACGCCGCGCCACACCGTGCGGGTCAGTCGATAGCGGCGCGCGCGGTAGGCGGCAAACTGGCCAAAGCCGATGATGACGAGATAGAGCGGCAGCGCGGCGAGCGGCTTGAGCCGGCCGAGCTCGAGGCCGACCAGGAAATAGACCAGGAAGAACGGCGCCAGCACCGCAGCAGCGATCAAAAAGCCGACCAGCAGCTCCTTGCCGCGGCCGGTATATTCGAGCGCGTCGCCATCGATTTCGGTATGCGACCAAAGGTGGCGGCGAATGTCGGTGGTGAGCCAGAACCGGTAGAAGCCGAAGGTTATCAGCTCCAACAAGGCGCCGCGCATGACGAGGCGCCGGAATGCGCCGTTGCCGCCGGTATAGGCGACCGGTGCGGGCGCGGCAGCCGCATCGGCAATGGCAGCCAGTGTCATCCGCTCACCCCGTGGTCATCCCGAAGCCATCCGGCGCCGGTTGCAGTCCGGCGCCGACCTTCGGAATCATGGCGGGGAGGCGGTTAACGATGTGTTCAGCGCAGGCTCAGCCGATGACGTTGGCGGCGCGCAATTCGCGTAGCTCCGTGCTGTCATATCCGAGCAGCGAGGACAGCACCTCGTCGGTATGCTCGCCGGGGGTCGGGACGTGGCCGACCCGGCCCGGCGTCTTCGACAGTTTGATCGTCGCGCCCGGCAGGTGAATCTCGCCGGCCAGCGCGTCCGGCATCTTGACCAGCATCTCGCGCTCCCAGAGATGCGGGTCCTCGGCCGCCTGCGGGATTGTCCTGACCGGCGCCACCGGGATCTCGGCGGCGAGCAGGGTCGCGACGACATGCTCGACCGTATTGTCGGCGCACCATTTGGCCACCGCCAGCTTGCGCGGATCGTCCTTGCCGACCCGGCTGGTCCAGCCCCCGACGGCGGCGTTATCGTCGCCGGTGGCGATCTTCATCAGCCGGGTCGCCATCTCGCGCCCCGAGGCCGAGATCACGACGTGCCCGTCCTTGCACTTGTAGGGTGGGCGGCCGCCCTCCCCGCCTTCCTCCCCGGTCGCGAGATAATAGGAGAGCGGGATTTCGACCATCGTGAAGCCGGAATCGAGGAGGCAGCAATCGACCACCTGCCCCTCGCCGGTCTTGTCGCGGTGATGCAAGGCGGCAAGCGCGCCGATCGTCGCGTGCAGCGAGGTGTAGCGGTCGACCAGCGAGGTGGCGGCGCCCAAAGGCTGGCCGACCGGGGCGCCGGTCAGGCTCATCAGCCCGCTCATCGCCTGGCCCAGCGGGTCGAAGGCCGGACGCTCGCGGTAGGGGCCGTATTGCCCGAAGCCGGAGACCGAGACGAGGATGATGTCGCGCTTCAGCTTGCACAGATCGTCGTAGCCGAAGCCCATCCGCTCCATGACGCCGGGCCGGAAATTCTGCAGCACGATGTCGGCCTTCGGCACCAGCGCCGCGAAGATTTCCTTTCCGCGCGCGGTCCGCATGTCGAGGCAGAGGCTCTTCTTCCCGCGGTTGTAGACGGAGAAATAGACGCTCTGGCCGCGCACCAAGGGCTCCGATTTGCGGGTCTCTTCGCCGCCCAATTTCTCGATCTTGATGACCTCGGCGCCGAGGTCAGAAAGGATCATGCCGCCGCGCGGCCCGGCCTGGTAGCGCGCCAACTCCAGCACCCGAATGCCGTCGAGACTGCCCGTCATCGCGAAACCCTCCGCCACCACTCGCCCCCATATTGCAACTATCCCCGGCCCTTGGCGAACGCTTCCAGCAAGTCGCTCCATGGCGGGTTGTCGCCGACAAAGGTGAAGGTGCCGTGCTCGGCCATCTCGCGCGCCGCCGCCATGAACGCATTGAGCGCATAGCGCGACCCGCTGCCGCCGATGCTGATGCGCTTGACCCCGGCCTCGGCGAGTTGCGCCGCGGTGAGCGACGGATCGGCATGCGTCATCACCACATTGACCGGCTTCGAGACAGACGCGACCACGGTGCGGATTGTCTCCAGATCGCGCAGCCCCGGGGCGTAGAGCACGTCGGCGCCGGCCTGCTCGAAGGCCTGCAGCCGTCGGATCGTCGCGTCGAGATCGGTGCTGCCGTGGATCAGCTGCTCGGCGCGCGCAGTGAGGACAAACGGAACCGGCAGCTTCCGCGCCGCTTCGACCGCAGCGTGCACCCGCTCGACCGCGAGGTTGAAGCCGTATATCGGGTTGCTGCGGTCGCCGGTGAAATCCTCGATCGACCCGCCGGCGAGACCGACCTCGCTGGCGCGCGGGATCAGCTTCGCCGCCTCCTCCGGCAGATCGGCACCGCAGTTCTCCAGGTCGCCGTTGGTCGGCAAATCGGTTGCCGCGGCGATCATCCGCGCGTTCTCGATGATCTCGTCGGCGCTGACGTAACCGCGGCCGTGGATGTTCGCCAGCCCGAGGCTGGTCGTCGCCAAGGCCTTGAACCCGAGCCCGGCAAGCAGCCGCGCCGTGCCGGCATCCCACGGATTGGGAATGATGAATGTGCCCGGTTCGTCATGCAGCGCCCGGAACGCCGCCGCCTTTTCCGCATGTGTCCGCACCCCGTCCTCCGTATCGCGATCGGCGCGCGATCATCGGGCTTGTGAGGTCGGTGTGTCCATCGGCGCAATGCCGATCCATTGCTGTGCCTCACAGCTTTCGCGCCACCGGCACGGCGATCAGGCACAGCGCCGCCATCGCCCAGAAGCCGCGCGCACCGATCGTGCCGTAGAGCCAGCCGGAGAGCAGCGTCAGCAGCGCGGTCGCGGCGCCGATCGCGACGATGCCGTAGAGCGCCAGGGCCGTCGCCGCCAGATGCGGCGGCACGGTCTCGGCCAGCCGGCGCATGCAGGCAAGGTGCAACAGCGCAAAGGTGATGCCGTGCAACGGCTGGATCGCCGCCACCGCCGGCAGCCAGGCGGTCTCGGCCGAGATGCCCCAGCGCAGCGCGCCGGCGCCGGACGCCAGCACCGCGACCCCGGCGGGGCCGAGCCGATCAAGCACCGGCCGGCCGACCACCAGAAACACGACGACCTCGGCGGCCACCGCCTCCGACCACAAGAAGCCGGCGGTCGCCGGGCCGATTCCGGCGTCGCTCCAGCGGATCACCGCGAAGCTGTCGTGCAGCGCATGGCTGCCGAGGATCAGCGCCGCGACCGCGAGGATGCGGCGAAACTCAGGGCTACGCAGCAGCGCCATCACATCACCGCGGCTTGGTGTGGCGGAAGCCGCTGGCGGCGGGTTGGGTGACAACGGCCGCATCCGGCCGATATACGCGGCGGCGAGCAGCAAGAGCCCGGCATTAAGCCAGATGACCGTGTCGAGACCCCGGCGCGCGACCGCCTCGCCAGATAGCGCGGTGCCAAGGATGAACGCGCCCGATCCGACCCCGCGCACCCAGCCATACGGAAAGCGCCGGCTCCCTGGCGCCGCGGTGCGCAGCACCAGCGCGTCGGCCAATTGCGCCAATGGCGCCAGCGCCGCGGCCTGCAGCAGGTTGACGGCGAGCAGCGGCCACACGCCATGCGCCGGCACGTAGCCCAGCGCCGCGACCGCCGCGCCGGCTGCACAAACGGCGAAGACCAGCCGCGCCGCGTCGAACCGATCGGCGACTCGCGCCGCCGCCGGCCCCGCCGCGAGCCGAACCGCGGTTCCGGCCGCGAGCACCGTGCCGATTAATTCGGCATCAAGGCCATGTTCGCGAAGCAGCGCGGGCAGGTAGGGCGACTGCACCCCGAACCCGGCGTAGAGCGCGGCGAACAACGCCGCGTAGGCGAAGAAGACCGCACCGCCCGGGAAATTCATGCCGTCCGAACGCCGCCGGCGCAGATTGCTCTCTTGCGCCGACGCGGCGTCACCACCGCCTCAACCCTCCTGGTCGACCCCGACGACGAGGTGGCATTCGACGACATCCGCACGCGGGATGCGCAGTTCCTGCGGCGGGTTGAGCTGGCGCAGCACCAACGCATCGCCCTCCCAGCGCACGAACTGCTTGATCAGCACCGCCTGCCCCACCTTGTAGACGACGACGTCGCGGCCGCGCGTCGGCGGCTTAAACGGGTTGACGTGCAATAGCCAGCCCTGCTCGTAGCGCGGCTCCATGCTGTCGCCGACCATGTAGATCGCATAGGCGCCGCGCACGTCGCCGAGATTGGCCGGGCGCGGCGTGTAGCCGATCGGCCCGTCTTCGAGGAACATCTGCTGGTCGCCGCCGCCCCGCCCTGCGCTGCGGATCGGGATCATGTCGGCCGAGCGCGCGATCCCGGGGGCTGAGACGCCCGGCGGCCGGCCGCGTCCGGGCCGCGGCATGTCGGCGGGGGGCGCGGCGCTTTCGGCGACGGCGTGGCGC
>DATEKP010000302.1:0-5951 GCA_035277405.1 Allostellaceae bacterium
GCATGACGACGTCACTTTCGCGCGCAATGGTGGATGTCGGCACATTGACCACCGAAAGGACGTGCTGTCCGTGCGCGCGCGCTTCGCGCAGCGACGCAAGCGTATCTGCGGTCTCGCCGGACTGGGAAACAAATATAGCCAGCGCGCCCGGATCGAGCGGGGCGTCGCGGTAGCGGAATTCCGACGCAATATCGACATCGACCGGCAGCCGGGCAAATCGCTCGAACCAATATTTCGCGACCATGCCGGCATAATGGGCGGTGCCGCAGGCGGCGATGGACACGCGGGTAAGCGCGCGAAAATCGAACGGCAGGGCCATCGGCAGTTCGACGCGCTCAGCGACCATATCGAGATAATGGGCCAACGTGTGGCCGACGACTTCCGGCTGCTCGTAGATTTCCTTGGCCATGAAGTGGCGGTGATTGCCTTTGTCGAGAAGCAGCACCGACGCCTGCGACTTGATCACCGGCCGCGCGACGATGCGGCCGGAGGCGTCGCGAACTTCCGCACCGGCGCGATTGACGACGACCAAATCGCCGTCTTCGAGATAGCTCACCATCTCGGTAAAAGGCGCCAGCGCGATCGCGTCCGAGCCGACGAACATCGTTTGGTCACCGAACCCGACCGCCAGCGGCGAGCCCTTGCGCGCGCCGATCAGCAAGTTCTCCTCCCCGGCAAAGAGGAAAGCGAGCGCAAACGCCCCGCGCAGCCGCGGCAACGCGGCCGTGACCGCCTGCAGCGGGGACAGTCCGCTTTTGAGTTCTTCGCTGACCAGGTGAGCGACAATTTCGGTATCGGTCTCGGTGGAAAACGTCACGCCTTTGGCTTCGAGCTCGCGGCGCAATTCGCTGAAGTTTTCGATGATGCCGTTGTGCACCACCGCGAGCCGTTCGGTTGCATGCGGATGGGCGTTGACTTCGGTCGGCCGGCCGTGGGTCGCCCAGCGGGTGTGGCCGATGCCGATCGTGCCGGGCACCGGCTCGCGGTCGAGCCGCGCCGCGAGGTTGGCGAGCTTGCCCTCGGCGCGCCGCCGCTCGATCCGGCCGTCGATCAGGGTCGCGATGCCGGCCGAATCGTAGCCGCGGTATTCGAGCCGGCGCAGGCCCTCGATCAGTTCGCCGGCGACCGGCCGGTTGGCGATAATGCCGATGATGCCGCACATGGGGACAGGTCCGTTACAGTTGAACCGGCCTAAACCCGTCATGGCCGGGCTTGACCCGGCCATCCACATGGATCCCCGGGACAGCCCCGGGAATGACGGCGAGTGTGGATCCGACAGACACGATACGTGCGCCTAGCGCTTGCCCTTGAGGCGCGCGCGCAGCTCGGCGGCGCGGCGGGGCTTGTCGATCTGGCGGGCGCGCGCGATGGTCAGCGCGTCGGGCGGCACGTCCGAGGTGACGACGCTGCCGGTCGCGATGTAGGCGTCGTCGCCGATCGTGACCGGCGCGACCAGCGCGCTATGGGAGCCGATGAACGCACGCTCGCCGATCGTCGTGCGCCACTTGTTAAAGCCGTCGTAATTGCAGGTGATCGTGCCGGCGCCGATGTTTGTGCCGGCGCCGATGTCGCTGTCGCCGAGATAGGACAGGTGGCTGGCCTTGGTCCCGGCGCCGAGCCGCGAGGCTTTGACCTCGACGAAATTGCCGACATGCACGTCGGCTTCGAGCACCGCCCCCGGCCGCAGCCGCGCGAACGGTCCGATGATCGAACCTTCGCCGATCGTCGCGCCTTCGATGTGGGAGAAGGAACGAATGCGGGCGTTGTCGGCGATCGTGACCCCTGGCCCGAACACGACGTTGGGCTCGACCACGACGTCGCGCCCGAGCCGCGTGTCGGCGGCGAGGAACACGGTGTCCGGTGCGACCAGCGTCGCGCCGCTCTCAATCGCGCGGCGCCGCAGCCGCACCTGCATCAACGCCTCCGCCGCGGCCAGCTCGGCGCGCGTGTTGACCCCGAGCAGTTCCTCGGCGGGCAGTTCCACCGCCCGGCAGCAGCGGCCCTCGGCATCGGCGAGCGCAACGATATCGGTCAGGTAATATTCGCGCTTGCTGTTGTCGTTCCCGATTCGGTCCAACAGAACGAAGGCGCAGCTTGCGTCGAGCGCCATGATGCCGCCGTTGCACAATCCGATCGCTTGCTCTTCGGCGCTGGCGTCCTGCGCCTCGACGATGCGGGCGAGCGCGCCGTGCCGGTCCTGCACGAGGCGGCCGTAGGGTCCGGGATCGGCCGGGCGGAAGCCGGCGACCGCGACGACGGCGGCCGGTTCGCGGCGCCGCGTTTCGAGCAGCGCGGCGAGGGTCGGCGTGCGCAGCAGCGGCGTGTCGCCATAGAGAACCAGGATGTCATCGATGTCATCCCCCGCCAGCGCTTCGGCAAGCGCCGGGCGGGCGGCGCGCACCGCATCGGCGGTACCGCGCGGCGGGTCCTGTATGGCGGTCAGGGCCGGCGCGACGGCGGCCGCCAGCGCCTCCATGCCGCCCCCGATGACGACCACGGTCGCCACCGGATCGAGCGGTCGCAGCGCCGCCAGCACATGCGCGATCATCGGCTGGCCGGCGATCTCGTGCAGCACCTTGGGGCGCGCCGAGCGCATGCGGGTGCCCTCACCGGCGGCGAGGACGATGGCGGCAAGGCGGGATCGGCTCATCGGGCGGGTCGCCGAAGGGTCACGCGGAACGAAACGCGATCATAGGCAAAAGGTTGCACGCGTTCGCGTGCTCTGCCAACACACAGATTGTTGCGCAATATGACTACCCCGAACGAGCCCGGCGCGATGGCCGATTTTCTGCTGGTGTTCGACCTCGACGGCACGTTGGTCGACAGCGTCCCTGACCTGACGGATGCGCTGAATGCCGTGCTTGGCGAGCGCGGCTATTCGCCATTGTCGCCGGAAGAGGTGAAACCCATGGTCGGTGACGGCGTGCCGGCCCTCGTCGCCCGCGGCTTTGCCGCGCGCGGCGCTGGGTCGGGCGAGGCGGAGCGCGCGCTGCCGCGCTACATCGAACTCTACGAGGCCGGCGCGACGAATCGCACCCGCCCATACCTCGGCGTGCGCGAGACTCTCGTGGGGTTGCGGCGGCAGGGCTACCGCACCGCGGTGTGCACCAACAAGCTGCAGCATGCGACGTTGACTGTGTTGCAGGGGCTCGATCTCGCGGCGCTGTTCGACGGGGTTGCCGGCGGCGACCGCTTCCCGGTCAGAAAACCCGATCCCGGCCACCTGCTCGGCCTGATCGGCGAACTCGGCGGCACTGCGGCGCGCGCCGCGATGATCGGCGACAGCGAGAACGACGCCGCCGTCGCGCACGCCGCCGCCGTGCCACTCATCCTGATGCGCTACGGCTATGCGCGGCGCGACCCGGCGACGCTCGGCGCGCTCGCCGTGCTCGACAGTTTCGCCGAGCTGCCTGACGCGCTGCTGCGCCTCGGCCTCGTTCCGTGAGAGAATTGGGCGGGCATCGAGTGGGCGGAGGGAGGAGACGATGAGCGACATCCCGAGCTGGCACATCGTCGGCGACTGGTTCGACAATTGCAGCTGCGCGGTCGCCTGCCCTTGCACGTTCGCGCAGGCGCCGGACAACGAGGTCTGCGAGTCGGTCTTGTTCTGGCACATCCGCGAGGGGCATTTCGGCGACGTGAAACTCGACGATCTCAGCTTCGTGCGGGTCGGGCGCTGGGAGGGCGATCTGTGGGCCGGCCGGGTCAAGGGCGTCGCCGGGCTTTATGTCGACGAGCGCGCCGACGACCGCCAGTTCCAGATTTTGCCGCGCATCTTCGGCGGCCAGGTCGGCGGGTTTATGGGCAAGGTCAACGAATTCTTCGCCGATGGCGGGCGCAAGAGCGTCGGCGTCGAGCGCGCCCGGATCACGTTCGAGATCGCGCCGGACCGCTCGCATTGGGGCGCCGAGATCGCCGGCAAGGTCAAGGCCTGGGCGCGCGCGATCACCGGCCCGACCAGCCTGCCGGGCAAATTTCCGCAACTGCACAACCCGCCCGGTTCGGAAACCGGCCCCGGCCAGATCGTCACCTGGGGCAAATCGACCGAATGTTCGGTCGATGCGTTCGGCTTCAAGTTCTCGTGGACGGTCAATTCGTCGAAGCACATCCCGTTCGACTGGACCGGCCCCTGACTGTGCGCCGACAGCCGGCCGCTTTCCTTCCCCCTCTCCCCCGCCGGCCGGGGGAGAGGGAGGGGTGAGGGGGCCGTCGGTAAGAAGCCGCGGCGGTCGCCCCCCTCACCCTGCCCTCTCCCCCCGATCGGGGGGAGAGGGGAAAAAAGCGGAGAGCAGGCGGGGTAAAACCCGCCGGCGCGGCGGCGCCATGCGCCGGGCGCGGTTCCCATTCCGGCCGCGAGCCGGCACAATATCGCCCGGCGGCCGGAGGAGACGCGGATGGACGTGACCGAAGCGCGCGGCGAGAAGACGCTGGCCGAGACTTATCTCGAACGCGCGCGCGAGCTGAAGCCGATGCTGGCGGCGGCCGGCGACGCGATCGAGGCGGGCCGCGAGGTGACGCCGGAGATCGTCGCGGCGCTGAAGGAGCGCGGCATCTTCCGCATGCTGCTGCCGCGCTCGTTGGGCGGCGCCGAGCTCGATCCGCTGACCTACACGCAAGTGCTCTATACGCTGGCCCAGGGTGACGGCAGCACGGCTTGGTGCCTCGGGCAGAATTCCGGCTGCTCGATGATCGCCCCCTACCTCGCGCCCGAGGTGGCGAGGGAGATGTTCGGCGGGCCGGACGGCATCCTCGCCTGGGGGCCGGACGTGCCCGCCTCCGGCCGCGCCACGGTGGTCGAGGGCGGCTACCGGCTCAGCGGCCGCTGGGGCTTCGCCACCGGCGGGCGGCACGCCAAGTGGTTCGGGTGCCACGTCCCGTTGTTCGAGCCGGACGGCAGCCCGCGCCTGCGCCCGGACGGGCGGCCGCAGGTGCGCACGCTGCTGTTCCCGAAATCCGAGGTGCGCATCATCGACGACTGGCACGTGCTCGGATTGCGCGGCACCGGCAGCGACAGCTACACGGTCGAGAATTATTTCGTGCCGCAGCGCCGCACCGCCGGCCGCGACGACCCGAGCGAACTGCACGAGCCGGGGCCGCTCTACCAGTTCACCTCGGGCATGATCTACGCGATGAGCTTCGCGCATGTCTCGATGGGGATCGCCAAGGGCGCCTTCGATGCCTTTATCGAGATCGCGCGGGACAAGGTGCCGCGCGGCTCAAAGGGCACGTTGCGCGACAACAACGTGATCCAGTCGCAGGTCTCGCAATGCGAGGCGCGGCTCAAATCGGCGCGCGCCTATCTGCGCGGGGTCATCGGCGAGATGTGGGACGAGGCGCGGCAGACCGGCACGATCTCCGCCGCTCACCACCCGCAGCTGCGCCTCGCCGCGACCTGGGCGATCCACCAGGCGCGCGACGTGGTGGCGACCGTCTACCACGCTGCCGGCGCCGCGGCGATTTTCGAGGCCAACCCGCTCGAACGCCGGATGCGCGACATCCACGCCGGCACCCAGCAGGGCCAGGGCCGCCCGGTGCATTTCGAGACGGTCGGCCAGATGCTGATGGGCCTGCCCCCGGAAGGCCGCATGTTCCGGTAGGGCGCACTCACGTCCCGGTCAGTTGTAGGATGGGTTGAGCGAAGCGAAACCCATCCCCTTTATCGTGGCATGCACCACGAGGGCCGAGGGCACGCGTATCGCGCTTCACGAATTTCGCTGCTAGCCGCTACCGGAACATGCGGCCTTCCGGCGGCAGGCCCATCAGCATCTGGCCGACGGTCTCGAAATGCACCGGCCGGCCCTGGCCCTGCTGGGTCCCGGCGTGGATGTCGCGCATCCGGCGTTCGAGCGGGTTCGCCTCGAAAATCGCCGAGGCGCCGGCCGCGTGATACACGGTGGCGACGACATCGCGCGCCTGGTGGATCGCCCAGGTGGCGGCGAGCCGCAATTGCG